>JAKSBL010000102.1 GCA_022361115.1 Spirochaetota bacterium
AAAACAGAGAAAAATTTACCCTATACCTGTATATAAAAAAAGATGAGCCGGAATGGTTTTTTTCAAAAAAAATAGAATTTATCTTGCCAAAATTAAAAAAAAAGGTTATATAATTTCACCACAAGAAAAGAAATTATTTTATTCATAAAAATGATTATATCTTGACAAGAGATGCTAAATAGTGTATTATCACTATCGATTTTTTTGCCTCCATAGCTCAGTAGGTAGAGCACATCCATGGTAAGGATGGGGTCATCAGTTCAAATCTGATTGGAGGCTATTTTTATCAATAGATTACTTTTTTTTAAATTGTGTATTAATATAGAGTAAAAATGAGTCAGTTTAGGAAGGTGGAAATATGGCTAAAAAAGGTCAAGCTGTAGAAAAGATTGCTTTACAATGTACTGAATGTAAAAGAAAGAATTATACCACATTTAAAAATAGAAAAAATTTACAGGGTAAAATGGAAAAAAATAAATACTGTAAATGGGAAAGAAAGCACACTTTACACAAAGAAACTAAAATTAAATAATTATATATAGGGCAATAGTTCAGTTGGTAGAACGTCGGTCTCCAAAACCGAATGTCGTGGGTTCAAGTCCTGCTTGCCCTGATGTCCAGATCTGTTCCTTATGTCAGATCTGGACTTTATTTTATTAATCGTGTAAAACTACTTCGAAATATTGGACAAAAATCTTTCTTTATTCAATGAGTGGAATGATTTGTAAAGTCAAAAAGTTATAACATGAAGGATTGGTTATGAATATTTTTAATTTCTTAAAAGAAAGCTATGCGGAATTGAAGAAGGTAAACTGGCCTTCTCGCGAAGAAGTCTTATCTCAAACCCGAGTGGTTGTGGTTTCTTTAGTTGTTGTATCTGTTCTATTGGCCTTTATTGACATGTCTTCCATTCAATTAATCAGCAAAATTATTACGCTGGGAAAGTAGGCATTAATGGCTAAAGGCTGGTATGTATTACATGTTTATTCTGGTTATGAAAAAAGAGTAGAGGAATCGGTTAACCATTTAATCAGTGAAAAAGACTTAGATGGAGTCCTCTTTCAAATAAAAGTCCCCCTCAAAGAAGTTAGTGAAATGAAGGGTGGTAAAAAAAGAGTTCAGAAAAAAAAGGTGTTTCCTGGTTACGTTTTACTGGAAATGGATTTAGATAAAAAACACTGGAAAGAGATTTATCCAAAGATTAAAAATATCAATGGGGTGACTGGGTTTGTCGGAGCGAACAAATTAAAAAAACCACATTCCCTTTCTGCTGATGAAGCTCGCTCCATATTAAGTACTATATCTGATAGTAAAACAGATATGTTCGTGAAAAAGAAACATGATTTTAAACATGGGGAAACCATTAAAATTACTGATGGACCGTTCAATAGTTTCTCAGGTGTGATTGAAGAAGTGAATCATGAAAAGAGTAAATTAAAGGTAATGGTTGGTATTTTTGGGCGTTCTACAACGGTAGAATTGGATTTTTCCCAGGTTGAGAAAATATAAAATATATTAAGAGTAGTTGTCTACCTACACGGGCAATGAAATGTAATGATATAGCTTATTAGGGAAAAACAAAGAAAAGGGTAATGATATGGCAAAGAAGGTAAAAGCGATTGTAAAATTACAGGCACCTGGTGGCCAGGCAACTCCAGCCAAAGGGATTGGTCCTGCTTTAGGTCCTCATGGAGCAAGTTCTGCAGATTTTTGTAAACAATTTAATGATAAAACTAAAGATCAACCTGGAATGATTCTACCGGTAGTAATTACTATTTATCAGGATCGTTCGTTCTCTTTTATTGTAAAAACTCCACCTGCTGCAGTTTTAATTAAAAAGGAATTGGGTCTGGATAAAGGTTCCAGTGTTCCTCATAAAGAAAAAGTAGGAAAATTAACGAAAGATCAATTGAAGAAAATTGCTGAAATTAAAATGCCAGATTTAAATGCAAATGATGTGGATGCAGCAATGAATATTGTAGCCGGTACTGCACGCAGTATGGGTGTTGAAATTGCTGAATAAGGACAGGAGACAGATATGAAACACGGAAAAAAATATCAAGAAGCAATTAAGAAATATGATGTATATAACCCATATGAATTAGATGGCGGTATCGATGTGTTAAAGGATATTGCTTTTGCAAAATTTGATGAAACAGTTGAAGTTTCTATTCGATTAAATTTGAAAAAAAGCCATACTGTTAGAGATACTGTTGTATTACCTAATGGTTTTGGAGCCGAAAAAAGAATATTAGTTTTTGCCAAAGGTGAGAAGGCTAAAGAAGCTTTGGGTGCCGGCGCAGCATATGCTGGTGAAGAATATATTGATAAGGTTAAAGACGGCTGGTTGGAATTTGATATAGCCGTTGCTACACCAGATATGATGAAAGATGTTGGTAAATTAGGTCCCGTTTTAGGTAGAAGAGGTTTAATGCCCAACCCTAAAACCGGTACAGTTACTAATGATTTAAAAGGTGCTATTGACGAATTAAAAAAGGGTCGAGTAGAATTTAGAGCTGATAAAACAGGTGTTATTCACATGGGTATTGGTAAAATATCTATGGAAAAAGATAAATTAAAAGAGAATATTAAAGCTTTATACGATGAAGTTTTAAAGAAAAAACCGGCTGATTTAAAAGGGGAATATGTAAATAGTTTTTACATTTCTTCTACACAGAGTCCCGGTGTAAAAATAAACTTTAAATCACTGTAAGAGGAAGGAATCAGATATGCCACAACAATATAAGATTGATAAAGTATCACATGTAAAAGAGTGTTTTGAAGAAGCCAGTGATTATATTTTTACCGATTACCGGGGTTTAAATGTTGAAAAAATCACTGAAATTCGTCGAGAATTGGCTAAATTAGAGTCCAAATATATGGTAGTCAAAAATAACTATGTAAAAGTTGTTGCTAAAGAAAAAGAACTGCCGGATTTAGGTGAAAATGTTATTGGGCCGACAGCTATTGCTTTTGTAAATAAAGATGCAAATGAAATAGCAAAAGTACTTTTTAAACTTGCTAAAGATACACCATTAGAAGTAAAAGGTGGATTAGTAGGTGGTAATGTACTGGATAGCGAAGAAATTGAAGCTCTTTCAAAATTACCTGGACGAGATCAACTAATTGCAATGTTGATGAGTACCATGAATGCTCCATTACAAAATTTTGTTTTTGCATGTAATGATACTATCGGCCAGTTAGTGCGTGTATTAAATGCGGTAAAAGAGAAAAAAGAGAGCGCATAAAATTTTGTGAATGTTTTATGATGCAATGTCTCCTTAGCGTTGCTGTGCATTGTGGATTAAAATAAAAAAACTTATTGAAAGAAGGAGAAAATATGGCAACCTTAACAAAAGATCAACTTTTAGAAGCAATTGAGCAGATGACCGTTTTAGAAATATCTGAACTCGTTAAAGCGATGGAAGAAAAATTTGGTGTAAGTGCTGCTCCTGTTGCTGTTGCTGGTGTTCCTGCCGCAGCTGGTGCTGCTGGTGCAGGTGAAGCTGCTGCTGTAGAAGAAAAAGATGAATTTGATGTAGTCTTAGTTGCAGCTGGAGAAAAGAAAATCAACGTTATTAAAGAAGTACGTGGTATTACTGGCCTAGGCTTAAAAGAAGCTAAAGACCTGGTTGATGCAGGTGGCAAAGTAGTAAAAGAAGGTGCTTCTAAAGCTGAAGCTGAAGAAATCAAGCAAAAACTTGAAGCAGCTGGTGCTACTGTTGAATTAAAGTAACAAGAATCATTAATGATCACCGGAAAAAATATTGCTGGTGATCATTAATATTTATTGTTTTTACTCGATAAATAAGTATATTAAAAGGATAAAGAGTATTCTTGTTCTTTTTTTTGCTTTTTTACTGATTAATTGCCATATTTAAAATGACTAAGTATTTCAATTGCCATGAGTAAGGCGATAATAAGAGGCGATTCTATTAAAAAGATTGGCTATACTATAGAAAAATATCACAAGATTATTCCTTTTCTCATTTCTATAAATAAAATAAAAATAAATAATAGTTTATTATTAAATTAATCATTTGTTTTTTTAAAATGCATTCTGCTGATTAACAGGAGTATTAATTATGAGCCTTGATACAAAAAAAAGAAAACTGAAAGAGACTCGTGTCTGGATGGGTAAAAAAAATAATGAAGTTGCTGATTTCCCCAATCTCATTGAAATCCAGTTAAACAGTTATGAGTGGTTTTTACAGCGTGAACAGATGCAAGATGGCAGCAAACCAGAGTATCAGGGACTACAACAACTGCTGGAAGAGATTTTTCCTATTGTTAGTCATGATGAGAAAATGTCTCTGGAGTTTGTAGATTACCGACTTTGTGAGGAAGATATCAAGTACGATGAATATACTGCAAAAGTAAAAGGTCATACCTATTCGATTCCCTTAAAAGCAACTATTAATCTCAAAATTCATAATACTGGTGAAATTCGTCAAAAAGAAATATACCTGGGTGAAATTCCTTTGATGACTGATAAAGGGACTTTTGTTATAAATGGTGCAGAGCGGGTAGTGGTCAGTCAGATCCACCGTTCACCAGGGGTTATCTTTAGTTTCGATGATAAAACAAAAATGTATAATTCTCGAATTATTCCTTATAAAGGTTCCTGGTTGGAATTTGAGATAGATGAAAAGAAAAAACTCATATACGTTAAGATAGATAAAAAGAAAAAAATCCTGGTTACCTTTTTCTTAAGAGTTCTGGGTTATGATACTAGAGAAAAAATCATTGAAATCTTTTATGAAGAAAAAAAGATTAAAGTCTCTACTAAAGAAGAGCAAGAATTAGCTCTAAGAGAGATTATTACCAAAGATATTTACATAGATAATCCGGAAACCAATGAGCGGGAAAAAATTGTTCAAGCTGGTACTCGATTATCACCATTAGAAATTGATAAACTGGTTCAATCTAATATTACTGAAATTCCGGTTATTGATTTTGAGGCAGAGGATTCCTTACATCATCCAATTATTATCAATTGTTTTGAAAAAGAAGATGTAGTTATTTCCAAAAATGATCCTTTTAAAGATGAGCCATCCAAAGAAGATAGTATTATTAAAATTCATAATGTTTTAAAGCCTGGTGAACCAACCACTGTTGAATTAGCTGAGAAAGATATTCTCGGTCTCTTTTTCTCTTCCCGTCGTTATGACCTGGGTCAGGTTGGCCGCTATAAAATCAATAAAAAATTTAACTTTGATATGAGTATCAGAGATTCTATCTTAAGAAATGATGATATTCTCAATATTATTAAATACTTAATCATGGTTTATAATCAGGAAGGTTCTGTTGATGATATTGATCATTTGGGCAATCGAAGAATCCGGTCTGTCGGGGAATTATTACTCAATCAATTAAAAATTGCTTTTACCCGGGTTGAAAGAATTGCTAAAGAAAGAATGCAGTTAAAAGATATTGAAAATGCAAAACCTTCTGACTTGATTAGTGTGAAACCAATCAGTTCATCTATAAATGAATTCTTTGGAACTTCTCAATTGTCTCAATTTATGGATCAGATCAATCCGTTATCTGAGCTAACTCATAAACGGAGGTTAAATGCTTTAGGGCCAGGTGGTTTATCCCGAGATCGTGCTGGTTTTGAAGTTCGAGATGTACATTATACTCATTATGGAAGAATGTGTCCAATTGAAACACCTGAAGGACCAAATATTGGTTTGATCGTTTCCTTAGGGATATTTACACGAGTTAATGATTATGGATTTTTAGAAACACCTTATCGGAAAGTTCATAATGGGCAAGTGACCGATGATGTTGAAATGTTATCCGCTATGGATGAAGAGCGGCATTTTATTGCTCATGCTAATGCTGAATTAGATGATACTAACAGCTTTATGGAAAAGCAAATACCTTGTCGAAAATCTGGTGATTACATTACTAAAATTCCTCAAGATATTACTTATATGGATGTGTCACCTAGACAAATTGTATCTGTTTCTACTGCACTAATTCCATTTTTAGAGCATGATGATGCAAACCGTGCATTGATGGGATCTAATATGCAACGGCAGGCTGTTCCATTATTAACAGCAGAAGCTCCCTACATTGGAACCGGGATGGAAGAGATAGCAGCTTATGATTCTGGTGTTTGTGTCATGGCAAAACGTGGCGGAACAGTAAAGTATGTTACCGCGGTTGAAATTCACATTGAAACTCCTGAAGGTGAAGTAGATGTTTATAAACTCATGAAAAATAAGCGAACCAACCAGGATACCTGTTTTAATCAACGTCCAATTGTTAAATTTGGTCAAA
>JAKSBL010000233.1 GCA_022361115.1 Spirochaetota bacterium
AAACCTTTTTTTAAAGGGACTATTACTGATGTAGGCGGACCTACGGCTAATATGTATGGTTTGGGATGCAAAATTGGCTGGTGTGAAGACCCTCATTGCTTGGTTCCGGAGATTTGTAAGAATTTAATGATTGATCGAAATGTTTTTTTAGATTTATTAAAGAAGATTAGAGGGATAAATGGAGTGAAGCATGTCTTTGTTTCTTCCGGGATTCGGTATGATTTAGCTTTATTAAAGCCGGAAGAGACAGAGTGGATTATTCGCTTTGGTACTAGTGGTCACTTTAAAGTTGCTCCTGAGCATTGTGTGGATGAGGTTTTGAGATTAATGAGAAAACCTCCTAATCGGGTGTTTATTGATTTTATTCATTTTTTTGAGAAGATTAAAAAACAGCATCATATGAGGCTTTATCTATTACCTTACATTATACTTTCTCACCCAGGAAGTGATAATCACTCTATTTTTTTATTAAAAAAATTCCTAAAAAGGTATCATTTAAAGACATTTCAAGTACAGGACTTTACTCCTACCCCACAAACGTTGTCTACTGCTATGTATTTTGCAGAAATGGATGAAAAAAAGAATAAACTTATCATACCAAAGGTTTCTGCTAAAAGAAATGATCAAAGGAAGATATTTGAGAATAAAAGGAAAGGTAAAGATTAATTAATATTTTTAACAATTCCTATTAGTTTATGGCCAAAATCAAAAAAAAGTAGATAGTTTGCTTTATATTTAAGCCACATATGTTGCTTTCTATCTAAATTTTTTTGTTTTTGTTTAAACTTAAGGTTCTCCTTTTTCAGCAGTTTCCTAAATCCATCTTCCCCAAACAACTCCAAACCATTCAAATAAAACAATACCAGACCTCTTAAAACCTGAGCAATACTATAAAACTGATTAACATCGTGAATCTGCTTTAATTTCCTATACTGTTCCTTCTTTAAATTGATAAACCCATGACAGCTTATTTGTCCCTTTTCATACTTATTATGATTATCAGCCCTTTGATATTGTTTCTTATCTAAAAGCCAAAGACTCTCTTCAATCATTTGCCTTACAACTTTGCTCACAGATTTTCCGCTTTTTTTAGCAAATTGAATAATTCTAACTTTATCCACCTGACTTAACATAAAATGAAATTGATGCATATTCGTTCCTTTAGATATTCTGCTCCTATAAGAATTAATAGAAAAAAACTATAAATTAATGACAAAGAACGAAAAATAACTGGAAAAAATAATAAGATTTTATATAATTGAAAAAAAACCTATATAAAATGCGGAGCTTAACAAACATGGCAGATACCAAAATATATCATCAATACTCTGTTGGAGAGACGATAGAAAAATTACAAACTGATTCCCATCAAGGCTTAAGCCAAAAGGAAATAAGTACAAGGTTAAAAAAGTATGGTAAAAATGAATTAAAAGAAAAAGGACAAAAAACTGTTTTTGAAATTCTCTTTGATCAGGTTAAAGAAATTATGATCATTATTTTATTTGCAGCTGCTGTTATCTCCTTTGTCCTTGGTGAATATACAGATTCCATTGTTATTCTTATCATTCTATTACTGAATACTATGTTAGGATTCTGGCAGGAATTTAAAGCAGAGAAAGCAATGGCAGCATTAAAAAAACTAACCGTTCCGATTGTCCGAGTCAAAAGAGATGGTGCAGTAGCAGAAATCTCTGCCAAAGACATTGTTCCTGGAGATTTAGTATTGCTTGAGGCGGGTAACATTGTTCCGGCAGATGCTCGAATTAGTGTCTGTTCCAATCTTAAAGTACAGGAAGCAACCTTAACCGGTGAGTCTGAGTCTGTTGAAAAAACTACCGATGCCATTTCTGGCGATAACATTTCTATTGGAGATAGAAAAAACATGGTTTATATGGGAACAGTGATTACCTATGGCCGGGGAGAAGCACTGGTAACCAGTACAGGGATGGAAACCGAATTAGGTAAGATCGCTACTATGTTACAGGAAGTAGAAGATGAAGAAACTCCTTTACAAAAGAGGCTGGCAAAACTGGGAACAAAATTAGCCCTGTTAGCTTTAGGTTTAATCATAGTTGTAGCTGGGATTACTTATTTAAGAGGGGTTCATTTAAAAGAAACTTTTTTAATAGCTATTAGTATGGCAGTTGCAGCTATTCCAGAAGGATTACCTGCCATTGTAACCATAGCATTAGCTCTTGGCGCCAGAAAAATGCTGAAAGGAAAAGCTTTAATCCGCCATTTACCTGCAGTTGAAACTTTAGGATCCGTAACGGTTATCTGTTCTGATAAAACCGGCACTTTAACTCAAAACGTTATGACAGTAACTCAATTGGTAATGGTGAACCAAAAAGTAGAAATGGAGGATCTTAATACAACTTCTTTAACAGATGACATGAGACTGATGTTAATCAATGGCACATTGTGTAATGATGCAGTTTTAAAACAAGAGTCACAAGAAACTATTGGTGATCCCACTGAGGGTGCTTTAGTGATTGCAGCCGATAAAATGGAATTTAAAAAAGGTACCCTGTCAAAACACTTAACTAGAGTAGACGAGTTGCCTTTTGATTCTGAAAGAAAGAGAATGACAACCATTCATCAAATTACTGCACAAAACAATCCGGCAATCACTAAAATTTTTAAAGATTTAATAAACTGTGATCAATATATTCTTTTTACCAAAGGTTCTGCTGATGGCTTATTAGAAATATCTGATCAAGTATTAATTGATGGAAAGGTGCAGCCTCTCACAGAGGAAATCAAGGAAAAAATTTTAGAAGAAAACCAGGAATTAGCTGAAAATGGAATTCGAGTACTGGGATATGCTTGTAAAAAGATAGCAGAATCGGATATTCACAAAAGAGATCAGTATGAAAATAAACTAATATTTGTTGGAATGACTGGTATGATTGATCCGGTTCGGCCAGAAGTAAAGGATGCTGTAACTACTTGTTTAGAAGCTGGAATTCGCCCTATTATGATCACAGGGGATCACCCTTTAACAGCATTAGCAATTGGTAAAGAACTCGGTATTGCTCAAAATGACAACTATATTACCGGTGCAGAGCTGGCAAAAATGACAGTTACTGAACTAGAAGAAAGAATTTTTGATACCTCAATCTTTGCACGAGTTTCTCCTGAACATAAAATGAAAATTGTTGATGCCCTGCAAGATAAAGGCCAAATCGTTTCTATGACTGGTGATGGTGTAAATGATGCGCCTGCCCTTAAATCAGCCGACATTGGAGTGGCAATGGGAATTACTGGTACGGATGTTTCAAAAGAATCGTCAGATATGGTTTTATTAGATGATAATTTTACTACCATTGTTTCTGCAGTTAAAGAAGGACGGACCATCTATGATAATATTAAAAAGTTTATTAAGTATATTTTAACAGGTAATACAGGGGAGGTTTTTGTTATGCTTGCTGGACCGATCATGGGGCTTCCCATTCCATTGCTGCCCATCCAAATTCTCTGGATCAATTTGGTAACCGATGGATTACCAGCTATTGCCCTGGGTTATGAACCAGCAGAAGATAATATTATGAAACGTCCTCCTTATGATCCGCAAGAAGGGATTTTTTCACGGGGTTTAGGCAGACAGATATTAACTACTGGTTCTCTTGTTGGGATGATTTGTATCATAGTTGGCCTTTTTGCCTATCAAACCGATAAATCCAGCCATGGTGCCTGGCAGACCATGATTTTTTCCACTTTGACCTTCTGTCAGATGGCCTTTGCACTTGCTGTTCGGTCAAATTGGAAATCGATTTTTTCAAAAGGTTTTTTCTCAAATCCAACTATGTTGTTTGCTGTTTTGCTCACCTTTGTTTTACAATTAGGATTAATTTATTTGCCCTTTATGCAAAATATATTCAGAACTGTAGCATTAAATCTCCAGCAATTAGGAATTTGTATTGGAGTCAGCTTTTTTATCATTATTGCAGTTGAAATTGAAAAAATAACGATACGATTAAAAAAATAATAGAATTCAAACAAGAGGCTGGGAATCAGTATTTAATCCAGCCTCTGTTATTTTAATTTTGCCATTTTTATTTTTTTAAGTTGTTGGTTGCCCAAATCACCCTTTGAAAAATTCCTACTACAATCAAAGCAGAAAAAGCTAAAAAAAACCAGGGTAGCTGGTTGGGAAATAAAAAAAATAAAATGTAAACGATTATCGTTTCAGTTCCTCCAATCAATCCAGCAGGCATTGTAACAGTAGTCAGCTCCTGATGATACTCTGCTCCTTGCTTTTTTTTTTCTAATATTGCAGAAAGATACAACCAGGAAACAGCATTGATATAATAGACACCTAATAGAATTGCTAAACTTAAATAAATCGGAATGGTATTTCCCTGATATGTTAAAGCAATGGGAATGGCAGCATAAATAATAAAATCCAGAAGAATATCCAGGTAGCCTCCAAAATCTGATTGCTGACCATTAATTCTAGCTACCAGCCCATCAAACCCATCAAAGATTCGATTTAAAATCCAAAAAACTAAAGCAATATAAAAATTCTGGTTTAATATAAACCAGACACAACCCCAGCCAAGTATAAATGAAAATATAGAAATTTGATTTGGAGTAAGGAATTTTCCCAATCCTTTTGCCACAGGCAACAAAATAGCATCTTTTAATTTTCTTAGCAAAATATCCAGCATATTAAAATAATAATAAATTTTAGTGGGCATTCCAATATTTTTATCAATTTTCCTCCTTATTTACCCATTAAAAAAAATTATTATTACTTTTCTTTTATTTTTCCACTTTACAATTATATAAACCTATGATATATCTTAATTAAGATGCGTTACTACTAAGGGGATAACAAATGAATCAGTTAAAACTTGACCAAAACTTCAAAGCTTATGAAGAAGCAAAGAAACTCGTACCAGGGGGTGTCTTAGGAATTCGCAGACCCTATAATTTTGTTGAAGGAGAATTTCCTATCTTTTTTAAAGAAGGGAAAGGTTCACATGTCATTGATCTGGATAATAATGAATATATTGATTACCTCTGTGCTTATGGCCCAATTATTCTTGGATATCGAGAAACAGAAGTAGATGAAGCTGTTATAGCTCAAATCAGAGATAAAGGTTTTTGTTTTTCCTTAACCCAGGATTATCAAAACAGGTTAGCTGAAAAAATGAAAGAACTGATCCCTTGCTCTGAAATGACCGTTTTTGTAAAAACCGGTTCTGACGCAACAACCTGTGCCATCCGTTTAGCTCGCGGTTATACTGAAAAGAAAAAAGTGTTGCGTTGTGGATATCATGGCTGGCATGACTGGTGTGTTGAGGTAAAAGGTGGCATACCAGAAAAATTATATGAAGATATACATGAATTTGAATACAATAATCTCAGCAGTTTAGAGGCCCTACTAAAAGAGCATGACAATGATACAGCCTGTATCATTATCACCCCATTCGGCCACCCATTAGCTCATGAAATGGAAGAACCAAACCCTGGTTTTCTTCAAGATGTAAAAGATTTAGCAGCCAAATATAATACGGTACTCATTTTTGATGAAATCAGAACTGGCTTTCGAATGTCTATAGGAGGTGCTCAAAAATATTATGGAGTCACTCCTGATATAGCAGTTTTTGGCAAAGCCATGGCAAATGGTTACTCTATTAGTGCAATAACTGGTAAAGCTGAAATCATGCAGCAAGGGGAAAAAAACGTTTTTATCTCATCAACTTTTTTTCCAAACAGCCTGGGCTATGTGGCTGCACTAAAAACCATTGAAATTTTAGAAAGAGACCAAGTTTTAGATAAAGTCTGGGAAAAAGGTAATTATTTAATCAATGGTATTAAAAAAGCCATGGAAAAATATCCAGTGGGAGCAATTTTATCTGGTGTTGCTCCAATGATGTTTATTACTTTTGAAAAGGATAAAGATAAAATTTATAAACAAAAACGTACTGACTTTTATACACAGGTCATTCGACGAAAAGTATTTCTGCAGCCTTTTCATCACGGGTATGTTTGTTACCGCCACACAGATGAGGATCTTGACTATACAATTGGAGCAATTGAAGAATCATTAAAATATATCAAAGAAAAATATTAAATCCTCTTCACATATGCCATAACTGTATATTTATCCTAAAAAGAATTAAAGCTGCGGTTATGGCATTTTTTTAATTAGGGATTTCAATTATCACAAGAGGGTCTAGCAAATTTCTTTTTAGAACAGTAGATTTACTATTCTAAAAAACTTAAAAATAAATTATGATGGTACAACAATTCCAAAAGTACTAATTCAGAAAGGAAAAATAATGGGGAACAATTTAAAACAAGGCAAACAAGACCTGCTAACCAGTGTGGATGTAGATCAGTACCGTGACTACTTCCGCAAAAAAAATAAACGGATGGTTGATAAACTTACTACAGTATCAGAAGCTGTAAAAAATCATATACAGGATGGTGATTATTTAGCAGTTGGCGGTTTTGGCAGCAATCGTATTCCAACCGCGATTTTACATGAAATCGTACGTCAGAAAAAGTCAAAACTGGGACTTTCCGGTCATACAGCCACTCATGATTGTCAAATCCTAGCTGCGGGTAAGTGTTTTGACCGCTGTGATATTGCGTATGTAGTTGGTTTGGAAGCAAGAGGATTATCAAGAAATGCCAGAAATATGTTTCAAAGCGGAGAAGTGAAAGCTGTTGAATGGACAAATGCTGCTTTAGCCTGGCGCTATAAAGCTGCTGCTATGGGAATTCCTTTTATTCCTGGCCGTTCCATGTTAGGAACTGATACCTTTAATTATTCTGCAGCAAAAGAAATCATCTGTCCTTATACTGAAAAGAAAATGGTCGCTTTACCTGCTCTTTATCCAGATGTGGCTGTTATTCATGTGCATCGTGCAGATATTTATGGTAACTGTCAAATTGATGGTATTGTCGTTTCTGATGATGATCTGGTAAAAGCAGCTAAAAAAGTCATTATTACTACAGAAAAACTCATCTCTACAGATGAAATTCGGAATAATCCTGCCCAAACAATCATCCCTTTCTGGTGTGTTGATGCAGTGATTGAAGTTCCTTATGGATCTTTTCCTTGTAATATGCCAGGTGAGTATTTTTCCGATGAAGATCACTTACGTGAGTGGTTGGAAGCAGAAAAATCCCCTCAAAGCTTTGCAGAA
>JAKSBL010000400.1 GCA_022361115.1 Spirochaetota bacterium
AATTTTACATAATATCTTTAGAAAAATGATAAACAATAAAGAGCATTCATTAATTTATTGACAAAAATAGATAAATAAAATATATTCACAGAGAAAATGGCTTCTTTTCCCAATATTAATTCTGAAGAAATAGGAATATGAAATGAGTAATAATAATATTTTTCAGCAAGAAATAAATAAAGACAAAGCAAAAGATGCAGGAATGGCATTAGTTTTAATTTTACTATTAGTTAGCCTTAAATTTCCCAATAATAATCTATATTTAGCTGCATTATTTATATTAATCATCAATATGATCTACCCGTCAATCTTCAAGCCTTTTGCATACTTATGGTATGGGATCTCAAATTTACTGGGTTTATTTATGCCAAAAATTATTTTATCAATTGTTTATTTCATTTTAGTCGTACCAGTGGCTTTAGTATTAAAATTATTTAGAATTGATTTAATAAATTTGAATAATTTTAAAAAAGAAACAAAATCTGTTTTCAAAACACGTAATCATACATTTGAAGCAAATGATATTGAATTTCCTTACTAAACTAAACAGGAGTTTTTATGAATTTTATTAAAGAATTATGGGGTTTTTTAAGAACTAGAAAAAAATTTTGGTTACTTCCTTTAATCCTGGTATTACTAATATTAGGTCTATTGATTGTATTTGCAAGTGGTTCTGCAATTGCTCCTTTTATATATACGATATTCTAAAATTTTAAACTAAAATATTAAATCACTATTATCTATCAGGAAAAAATTATGCCTAGTAAAATACTTGGAATTTCAGCTTATTATCATGACAGTGCAGCTGCTTTATTAGTAGATAGTAAAATAATTGCAGCTGCACAAGAAGAACGATTTACCAGAAAAAAGCACGATCCAGCCTTTCCAATCAACGCTGTTAAATACGTATTGGAAGAGGGAGGAGTGGAGTTAAAAGATCTTGATGTGATTGCTTTTTATGATAAACCTTATATAAAATTTGAACGTTTACTTGAAACTTATCATGCCTTTGCTCCAAAAGGACTGGTCAGTTTTTTATCGGCAATCCCGGTCTGGATTAAAGAAAAACTCTTTATGAAAAAAATGCTGCGGGATGAATTAAAAAAAATTGGTGATGCAAATGTTAAAATTATTTTTCCTGAACATCATCTATCGCATGCAGCTAGTGCTTTTTTTCCATCACCTTTTAAAGAAGCAGCTATCTTAACATTAGATGGAGTAGGAGAATGGGCAACAACTACCATTAGTATTGGTAAGGATAATAATATCAAAATGCTAAAAGAATTAAATTTTCCTCATTCATTAGGTCTATTATATTCTGCATTTACCTATTATTGTGGCTTTAAAGTAAATAGTGGCGAATATAAATTAATGGGCCTTGCCCCCTATGGAAATCCTGATAGTAAGATTATCGAAGAATTAAAAGAAAAAATATTTAACAACTTGGTAGATGTTAGAGAAGATGGTTCTATCTTGTTAAACATGAAATACTTTTCCTATGCTACTGGTTTAAAGATGTGTAATTTAAAAAAATGGGAAAAACTATTTGGTTTTCCAAAAAGGAATCCAGAATCAGAACTAACAGAACCTTATATGAATTTAGCATTAGCTATACAACAAGTTACAGAAGATATTATTCTTAAATTAGCTCAAACAGCAAAAGAAATAACAGGTTCAAATAACCTGGTATTAGCTGGCGGAGTAGCTCTTAATTGTGTTGCCAATGGCAAATTGCTACAAACAAAAATCTTTGATGATATATGGATCCAGCCAGCTGCCGGAGATGCAGGTGGTGCTTTAGGAGCGGCATACACTGCTTGGCATATTTGGAAAGGTCAAGAACGTACTATTGAAGAAAATCAGGATAGTATGCAAGGGGCTTATTTAGGACCTGAATTCTCAGACCTAGATATAGAGAAAATTATCAGGAAGTATCAGGCACCTAATAAATATTATAAAAATTTTAACGAACTTTCTAACACTGTAGCAAAATTAATCAATGATGGTAATGTAATCGGCTGGTTTCAAGGAAGGATGGAATTCGGCCCCAGAGCACTGGGTAACAGAAGTATCATCGGTGATGTGAGACATCCTGAAATGCAAAAAAAGTTAAATTTAAAAATTAAATACAGAGAGAGCTTTCGACCTTTTGCACCAAGTGTTTTAGAGGAAGATATCCAAGAGTATTTTGAATTGGAAAAACCATCTCCTTATATGCTTTTAGTTGCTCCGGTACATTCAAAGAGAAGAAATATTGTTCCTGAAGAGTATAACAATTTACCATTAAGAGAAAGATTATATTTTTTAAGATCTGATATCCCTGCAATTACGCATATAGATTTTTCTGCTCGAGTTCAAAGTGTAAATAAAAATGTGAATGAGCGATACTGGCAGTTAATTAACCATTTTAAAAAAATAACTGGTTATGGTATAATAGTAAATACAAGTTTTAATGTCAGAGGTGAGCCAATAGTATGTACACCACTTGATGCTTATTTGTGTTTTATGCGAACTGAGATGGACTATCTAGTCATAAATAATCATTTGTTTAATAAAACGGAGCAACAAAAATTTGAAGAAGAAAAAGACTGGCGAGATACATATACATTGGACTAATAGTTTTTTTTGTTTATCTGCTTCATTTTTATTCCAAAATATAAATTAAATCAATCAGGTACTCAATGTTAAAATTAAAGAATTTAGATTTTAAATACAAAATAATTTTGATCTTAATTGTATTTATAGTTATCTGGATAACTACTACTTTATCCCAAGTAAAAAAAGCGAAAATAATCACTCCATTATCAATTGAGCTTAAAACAAAAAGTAATAATTTTCTCGAAAAGATAACATTTTATCGATTAACTCCAGGTAAAAAAATTGCAAAAATTGAGAGAGTAGATTCTTATTCCTGGATTAATGGCAACTTCTATGTAAACAGTATTTTTGTATCCATTCCAACTGAAGATCTAAAAGATATTGAACTGGTAATTTTAAAAATAGGAAAACAAGAATTTCGATATAATAAAGAAAAACTTATTAATGAATGGATATCAGTAAAAGAAAATCATTATCCTTTTCCTGCAACTCGTCTAACCAATAGACTTCTTTTAGAAATACCAGACAATTTAAAGAAATCTAAATCTTTGATACCGATTCAAAAAATTAGAACTATTATAAATTGGCGTGGAGATTTTTTAATTCTATTAATTTCCTTTTTAAAAGCTTTTATTTATTTTTTTATTATAAGTATAATTTTGTTTATTCTCTATCGTCTTCCAAAACTAAAAAAAAGTGAAATTGCATTAATTCTAACAAGCATAACCATTACATTAATATTGTGTGAAATTATGGCAAGAATCTGGATTTTCAATATTGCTTCTGAAGAACAATTTTTTAAATATGTTTTATATAAAGATATTAAAAAGGAGAAACTAAAATACACTCCTCATCATTATCTTAATTATTGTTTAACCCCTAATTATAGAAGTGGTAAAACATATCACAATTCTATGGGGTATAGAGATAAAGAATTCTCAAAAAATAAAAATGAAGGTACCTTTAGAATTGTTGCTCTTGGTGGATCTACAACCTATACAGTTGGAGTAAAGGACAATGATAAAACTTTTACTGCTCAATTAGAACAGATATTGAAAAGTAAATATCAATACAATAATGTTGAGGTCATCAATGCAGGTGTTGGTGGATATAATTCCTGGGAAACCTTAATCAATCTTCAGTTTCGGGTATTAGATATTGAACCTGATCTCGTCATTATTTATCATGCAACTAATGATGTTCATACAAGAAGGGTTGATCCAGCTCTCTACACTGGAGATAATTCTGCTATGCGAAAACAATGGCGAGAGCCTAAAATTCCCTGGTATAATTATTTATATTTATATCGAATCATTGGAGTAAAAATGGGAATGGTTAAAGGTGTTGGATTGAGACAGTTTACATTTGCAGAAAGTTATTATGGTGTTGATACTCAGTTAACACTGGATCTTCTGGAACAAAACAAGCCAGTATATTTTGCGAGAAATCTAAAAAATATGGCAGCTATTGCCAAGGCAAATAAGATAAAGATACTCTTTGCTAGCTGGGCACATTGCCCATATAAAAATGATTATGCTTCCTCAGAATTCTATCAAACTGGTTTTCAAGAAATGAATAATGTTGTTAGAGCTGTTGCTCTACAGGAAAATGCATTTTTTTTTGATTTTGCTAGTATAATGTCTAAAGACACAAAATACTGGTCAGATGGCCGACATCTAAATGAAGCTGGAGCACTTTTAAAAGCACAACATTTTGCTGATTATTTAGATAAAAATAAGTTAATTCAATAAACGATCATAGTACAATTTATAATAATCTCTCAACCATATTGGTCTTTTAATTCTTCAGTATTTAAACTATTAATATAATTAATCTGCTGTTTCAATAATTCCTCATCCAGTGTTTTGAAATGCTTGGATAACTGACCGCTAAGAGTAACTGTTCGACTTTCAGCTGGATCATCTTCTATTTCAGAAGTTTTCATGTACATGACCCGAGATGTAACAATCCCATTTTGAAAGTGAATAGAATCATCCAGTATAACATGTTGCTTAATAGCTGTCTTAAAAACCGCAGGAACAGATTTAGAATCATCAGATCTTTTGGGAATGGAAAAATAATTAATAATCCGCTGTTTTTTATGATCAGGTTGAGAAATAATGAATATAGAGCCGCTTCTGGTAAATACTGCTAAAGGAAAGGGCTCATCAGAAGCGAATAATCCAATATCTATATTAAATCCTTGCTCTTTCGTTCGTTGTTGAAACTCTTTTCTTTTTTGTTCCCAATTATGTTTGATAGCCATAATCGGCCTTCGGTTTAATTGGGCTAGTGAAAGTAAATGTTTCTCTGATACAGTATCCATGATCCATTCCTTAAAAACTTTTTTAATTTAAAAATAAGTGTTTAACAATTTATAACGATGAGTTAATTGGTAACTCTTTTGAAATGCATAGGGATGATTTTTAATCGGACTAGCCACTATAGTAATTAATCTCATTTGCTGATCTTTGTTCAACTGAGAGATTGGTGTTTGGTAATAGTACCAGGCACCAGCAGCTAATCCATAAATATTTTTTCCGATTTCAATATTATTACAATATAGTTCTAATATTCTGTTTTTAGATAAAATTAATTCTGTTTCCAGAGTGATAATGAGTTCTAAATACTTACGGAAATAGGATTTGACTGGAATCAAAAAAAGGGTTCTGGCCAGTTGTTGAGTAATCGTACTTCCACCATAAGCTTTTCTCCTTAGTTTCAAATTCCGTTGAAATGCCCGCATTATATATTTAGGTTCAACACCAAAATGGTGATAAAAACCTGGATCTTCTGCTATAAGAATCATTCTCTTTGTTAAGCTGGGAACATGGTCTAGTTTAACATTCAGCTTATAAGACTTCTTTTTACAATCAAATCCAGCTCTATATAACATCAAAGTAGTACATGCTGGATCTTTAAATTTATAGACAAACAGAAAACCGGCAATAACTAGAACAAATATGATATGAAAAATCAATGTAAGGAATAGTATTTTTTTTAATCCATTCTTTACTTTTGTAGATTTCAGTTTTTTTGGCAGGTATTTAACTAATTTTAACAGTTTCTTTATTTGGCCTTTTCTTCTCAGAGACATTACTAGATTAACCTTTAATAATAGAGTTTCCTTATGTAATATACCTCAAAAAGAATAAAAATAAAATATGCCATTCGGTATGATTTCTAAAAAAAAAGATGATTTTTATGATAAAAAGAGAGGATAACCAGAATAGTAGCAGTAAAATTATTATGATTCTTCTTTTTTGTATACTTATTTTGCAGAGTAATAAAAACGCCCAGCTGATAATACTATCATTAGCCGGGAGTTTTTTTATTTTTGAAAGGAATGAATAGACTGCTTAGACTTTAAATTGTCCAAATTTTTCACTTAGCTCCGCTACAATTTGATTTAATTCTTCTGCAAGTTTTACCATCTGCTGCATGGAAACAATGATTTCTTTTGTTCCGCTTAGAGCTTCGGACATACCAGCTGTTGCATTAGCAGAAATATTTCTTAATTCGTCTGAAGAATTAGCAATACTTCTGGTTCCTTCTTGTACTTCTTTTGATCCTGATCGAATATTAGCAGTAATTGTGCTGATATGATCAGATGCATCCAATATTTGTTTACCCCCATTATTTAACTCTGAAACTGAAGATTCAATTTCTGAAAAAGCATTCACTGTATCTGTAATCTCTTTCATGATAGAATCAAAAGCATGGGAAGTTGCAGCCACATTTTCATCGGTTTTAGTAACAGAATCTGTAATATCCTGAATATGTTGAGAAATTTTTTGAGATGATTGGCTGGCAGAATCAGCAAGCTTTCTAATTTCCTCTGCAACTACGGCAAAACCTTTTCCGGATTCTCCTGCATGGGCAGCTTCAATAGAAGCGTTCATGGATAGAAGGTTGGTTTTAGAAGCAATATCATTAATAGTAGTAGCCATTTCCTGGATATTTTGAAT
Source organism: Spirochaetota bacterium (assembly GCA_022361115.1). Lineage (GTDB taxonomy): Bacteria > Spirochaetota > GWE2-31-10 > GWE2-31-10 > GWE2-31-10 > JAKSBL01. The sequence goes on from JAKSBL010000400.1 coordinate 6,567, forward strand.
TTGCTTCACTACTTGTTTGAAAACATCAGAAGTTGCAATAATTTTCATTCTGCCTTCTTCGGCAACTTCAGCTAATGCTGCAGTTGTCTCTTTCTTAGCCTGTGTAACATTGGCTACACTATTTAAGGATGCCATCATTTGTGTGATGGCAGCTGATGATTCTTCTACCATGGCTGACTGATCATCTATCTGATTATCCATAGAATCAATATTAGCAGCTATTTGTTCAATAGCTGTTACAGTGGAGCTAATATTAGTATCCAGTGATTCCAATTGTTTGCCTATGGAATCCAAATTAGCACCGATCTGCTCACTAGCCGATGAGGTTTCCTCAATGGATGCACTAACATTACTATTAATATCATTGGTATGTTTAACTGCGTCTTTTACATCAGCAACTAAAGTTCTGAGTTTTCCAATGAAAAAATTAAAGCTTTCAGCAACTTTTCCTATTTCATCTTTTGTCCGAACTTCCATTTGTAAGGTTAAATCGGCATCAGCAGCACTGAGCATTTCTAAATTCTTACCCGTATCAGTAATAGGTTTAATGATGGTTCTCATAATAATCAGAAAACCAATGATTTGAACCAATATGAAGAAAATACCTACAATCAAAATTGGAGGAAGTGCAGTTTGAACGACACGTTTAAAAATCAAAGCTTTCGGAATATGTACAAATATTCCCCAGGGAGTATGTGGAATATGCTGTGTTTGGAGCATAGTTGTTCCAAATCTGGACTTTCCTTCAAAATACCATTCTGATTTTGTTTGAATATTATTGAGTAACTCTTGGAGAGCAGTTGATTGATACCCCAGTTCCTTACCTAAATCTTCAATTCTTAATGGATTTTCAGGATCATAAGTCGATTCAGAACCATCTGGTTTTAATGCCCATATTTCACTTAAATCACGAGTATTAAATAAAGTAATCCTGACATTGTTTTTTTCCATAGTCGATTTTAAAAGGTCAGTAACTCCGCTGATTAAATAATCAACAGCAGTAACTCCGAGTACAGTACCACTATCATCAATGACATGAGACAAGGTAATGGCTATGGGATTTTCGACTCCTTCTTCTGCTGTCAAGTAGGGATCTGTAATATAAAAAGCTTTTTGTTTATCAGCAGCTGAACGAAAGGTGGCTGTTGCCCCAGTATACCAATCCCGTTCTCTGGCATCATACCAGTCAGGAAGACCCGGTTCCCGTTGAGCAACTAATGCACGGGAGTATTCAGAAGATACATAAAGCAGATCAATATCTGCTCCTTCTGAACTAGTACCTAAAAATTCCTGCAGATCAAAATAATCTGGAATTTCATGAAAATCTTCCCAAAAAAGACTATCAGGCATTTGTTCAACAACCGATTTGGTTAGAGGAGATTGTCGAACAATACGGATAGTATCAAAAATTTCGTTTACTTTAATCGTAATACTTTCACTGATCTGGTATGCTAACTCATTGAGCAGTTCTTTTTCTTTAAGAAAAAGTTGGTTGTAGCTACTATAAAAAAGATATCCACAAATACCGACGAAGAGGACTAATGGTACAATCAACTGTAAAAAAATTGCCTTAATTAAAACAGAAGCACCTTTCTGTGAATTTTTTTTTGTATTTTTCCTTTTAGATTCCTTTACTTTTTTCTTCTGATCACTCATATTTTACTCCTTTGATAGTCTACCTCATCAAAATATTAAAAAAAAGCAAAATAGTGTTCATTCTGGCTTTATATTTTATTGAGAATATATAGAAAAAACCTTATTATAAGCTTATTAGAGAAACTGGGTAAAGTCAATAGATGAAAAAAAATATCAATCAAATACATTTTAGTTAACAAGCTAATTAACCCGAAATTTAATTTATATTTGATGAAAGTTAAATGAATAACCAACAAATTTCGTTACTGATTAAAATTGTTTTCTTGATGATCAATTCTTCAATCAGGACAAATTACATAAAATAAATATATTTTCATTTGACAGACCTGATTCCATCCCCTATAATAAGCAAAACTTATATTTCATAAAGAAATTTCAATGATTGATACCTATATAAAAAAAATACTTAATGCTCAGATTTATGATATTGCAATGGAAACTCCAATTGAATCCATGCAGTTTTTAAGTCAGCGCTTAAATAACCAGGTACTGATTAAAAGGGAAGACCTGCAGCCCATCTTTTCCTTTAAGCTCAGAGGAGCAGCAAACAAAATTGCTAACCTCAATCATCAGGAAAAATGCCAGGGAATTATTGCTGCCTCAGCAGGAAACCATGCTCAAGGAGTTGCCCTGGCTGCCAAAACCCATAATATTGATGCAACCATTGTTATGCCCAAAACCACCCCCTCAATCAAAGTGGAATCAGTTAAGGAAAAAGGGGCTAAAGTCGTTCTGCATGGTGATACATTTGATGAAGCTTATCAACATGCCCAGGAAATTGCTGCTGAAGCAAAGTTAACCTTTATTCATCCGTATGATGATCCTGATGTTATTGCTGGCCAGGGAACTATTGCCATGGAAATCTTGCGTCAATATTCTCAGAAAATTGATGCTATCTTCGTGCCTGTCGGAGGAGGAGGATTAATTGCCGGTATAGCGGTTTATATAAAATATCTACGGCCTTCGATCAAAATCATAGGTGTTGAGTCAGAAGAATCTGCTTGCTTAAAAGCTGCCATAGCCAATGGGGAAAGGGTGGTTCTCCCGCAAGTCGGTATATTTGCCGATGGCGTTGCAGTAGCACAAATCGGATCAGAAACTTTTCGAATTGCCCGGCAATTTGTAGATGAAGTTATAACTGTAAATACAGATGAAATCTGTGCAGCGATTAAAGATTTATTTGATGATACCCGTTCGATAGCTGAACCAGCCGGAGCATTGGCAATTGCCGGCCTGAAACAGTATTGTGAACGGGATCATGTAAACAACCAGACATTGATTGCAATTGAAAGCGGAGCAAATGTTAATTTTGATCGTCTGCGTCATATTTCTGAACGGGCTGAACTGGGAGAAAGAAGGGAAGCTATTTTTGCTGTTACTATCCCGGAAAAACCAGGTAGTTTTAAAAAGTTTTGCCAGATCCTAGGCAAGCGGAATATCACTGAGTTTAATTACCGTTACTCTGACCCAAAAATTGCTCATGTTTTTGTAGGTATCCAGTTGAGTGATAAAAATGATCGTCCACAAATTAACAAAGTTTTTTCAGAAAATGGGTATGAGTTTTTTGATTTAACCAATGATGAAATTGCTAAAATCCATATCCGTCATATGGTTGGAGGACATGCCAAGTTGGATATCCCTGAACAACTATTTTGCTTTGAATTTCCAGAACGTCCTGGTGCATTAATGAAATTTTTACTGAAACTGGGACAAAAATGGAATATTTCAATGTTTCATTACCGAAACCATGGCGCTGCCTTTGGTAGAGTTTTTCTGGCTCTTCAGGTACCTGCAGATGAATTAACACAACTCAATCAATTTTTAGATGAACTTGGCTATCAGTATAAACAAATCAATGATCATCCAGCCTACAATATGTTTTTAAGCTAAACTCAATCCCTTTCAAAGCTTAAAGCTGTTCCTCTCATGTGAACTGTTTATTTGCATTGTTCATCTCTTGCCAATTTACTTTACCAGTTAATTAGGAAAGATTGATTATCCCGAAGCGTATTAATATTTGTAAAACTATTAAAGTAATAGTAGGAGAATAATCTTTTTTATTTGCAAAATCCTGATTCTTATAAATCCTATACATACTTTCTGGTTTTATTTTCATTTCATTATTTAATTTGCTGACTAAAAGTTTAACCATTTCTTTAATCCTCTGATCATCATGATACTCAGGTAAACGGCTAAAAAGCTCCAGAAAATTTAAGAGGTTATACCAAACTAGTGGAAATTTGATTTTCTTAAAATCAGTACCAATACCAAACATAAAATACTTTTTCTCTTTTTGTTCTGACCAATGATTTAGCAAACAATTGATTGCCTTACGGAAAGCTTCACTCTTTTTTCCTTCCGCATCATAACTTAATGCTTTTGCAACTAATAAATTAGCATAGGGACAAATCGAACTGCCAGGACCTGGTCCTTTAAATTTGGGAATAGAACCTAAGCATCTATATCCATTATCAGCAACAAGATTCCTTAATTGTTTAACACTCTTTCTTAATTCTTCTGATTGAGCCTTCATTTTCAATAAGGCATACAAAACAACTGGATAATCACAAATAATCCAGGATAACCCAGGCTCTCCCGAACCGCCAAAAGCTTTTGGAATTTCAATCAGTAATTCTGGAATACATTGCTGATTAAAAGTGCTCAAGATATTCATGATAATCGATTTCATCTGCTGATCTTCTGCTTCTATGCCAAGATCAGCCAACAAAGCTAATCGATGAATCAATAATCCTGAATCATTGTGACGTTTTAATATCTCTGTTTTCCAACCATTTAATAATTTTATGTTCTCCTGAATAAATGGATCAGAATATAATTCTTTCTTATTAATTTTGTTTGTTGGATTAAAGAATTTTTTTGCATTATATCTGATATAAGGAATTTCTGATTCAATTAACCATTTCCGAGTACTTACTGGTATTTTCATAAATCCTCCTGGATAAAAAATTATGATTTATTTAATTTGCAAATATTTTCTCAACAAAAGGTTTTGATTGAGAATTCAATGTTTTCATATAGTGAGAAAAATCTTGTCGTAACTCATTTGCCTTCCAATTAACTGGTAAAAATTCATCCGGTAACATTGGATCTTTAAACAAGGCATTGACGATTGAATTACCTTCTAATATTTTCTCTCTAAATGCTTGTTGAGGATTTAACAAATGCAGGCCTTTTTTTTTCAATTCTAGTTTTTTGAGTTCTTGAATAAATAAATGGTTCACTTCATTCAATTTCCACAATTCAGAAACTTTTTGCTTTGATATATCTTTAAAATACTCAAATTTTATGAAAACACAATATTTATTAACCATTTCATTATCAAAGTTTTCTTGGATTTTTTCCCTTGGATTTAAGGGTCTAATCCAAAAACCCGGATATAAATTGACAAAACGGTAGGCAGTCAGTTTTTTACGAATCCAATAGCGGTTCTCTTTATTTAAGTCAGGAACGGAAAAAATCATTCCCCACCACCTTCTATCCCAACGTGCCCAGGTTAAGGGTTTAAAGCTAAAACTAATATTTCTGCTAATACTCTTTCCTTTTTTATTAAATAAATAAAAAGCAATTTTTCCTTGTTTTTGTGTTTTTATGATCTGCTTTTTTGTCATCCTGGAAAGATTGGTTCTTAAGCAGTTATCTGTGATCCCAAAAGGAGAAGTTAACTGACTGAGTTGCTGAAAAGAATAATGATCTTTATGAAGAGCAGCCATAATTCCAAAAATAATTTCACTATCTTTCATTTTCAACTCTAACGAAAAACTTTTACTGTAAATAAAATACTCAAAATAATTCCAAATAGTAAAATTCCTATTGCTGAAACAATACATTGAATGAGGATTAAAATAACAGGATAATCAAATAGCATAAATTGATTAAAAGCTTCTGGTATGATTTTAATGAATATTATAAAAAACCCAAAAGACATTCCCTTTACCCAACCAGTTTTACCTGGTAATTGCGGATAAATAATCACAAAAACCATGATCAGAAATGCAGTAAAAAAAATACCAAATAATAAGTTCAATCCGATCCAATTACCCATTCCACCAAAAAGATCCATGCTTTTCATTGAATGATAACCTTCATATTTCTGATAATATCCAGCTACCAATGAATTTTGCCAGAGAAAGTTACTGATAATTGCATTAATCAAATATACGATCACTCCCCAAATAATAATTTTTGATTTCTTAATATTATTGTTCATTTTTACAACCTTATATTACATTTTTTTTTCTATAATTATTTTATTGTAATATCTAAAAAATGTCAAGATAATCAGAAAAAAACTTTAAATGAACAAATCTATTAAAGTTTGAAGCAGAAAATTCTCCAATATTTTGTATTTTACTATTGATCATAAATTGTATTATGCTAAAACTAATTAATAGTTTGATAAAACCTTAGTAATAAATAAAAAACATAAAGCAATCAGTTGATATCTAATAACAAGAATAAGGAGAAACCTATCTACCGTTTTAAATGGAAATGGCGAGAACATAAAAAGGAAAGAACTCGTCAATTTATTCGCAGAATCATTCTTTTCTTTACCATCACAGTAATTTCCATTATTGCTGGATTACTCTATTCTAACCGGCAATTGCGAATGAATTTCTATGAAACCACGATTGAAAATAATAAATATCTCTCTTTCTTAACTTTTGAAAAATACTTTATCCCTTTATCAGATTTTATTACTCTTTCTTCCTTCTGGATTGAAATGGGAAATATATCTGATTTAGGGAACCCAGATCTTTATATTGATCGGCTAAGAGAATTATTATCCCGATTTCGACTGGTGGAAGAAGCATTTATTACAGATCTATCCGGCAACACCCTGCAAATCAATGGAGAGAATTTAGATCAATGGAACTTCACGAAGCAGCACGATAAATCAGCCCCAATTCGAGGAGAATCAGAAACCCTTGAAGATTTTCATGATCTTCCTCATAATTTCCAACTCAGCCCTCTCCATTTCTGGAAAAAATCCGGAAAAACCGGATTCACCATCACTTTGAATTTTCTTAATAGTAGCCATACTCCTGCTATTCAAATGAAACTTTATATCAATTTAGAAAAGGTGGTAGAGGCATTAAGCAAACTTCCTGAAGATAAAAATACCCACTTTTTTATTATGCTGGATCAAAATGATTATATTGTTTTCCAGCTAACTGAAATTTTAAACTATTTAACCGGAAATAATGATGATATCAATCTTGAGAGTGTCGTTACAGAAGACCAATCAGACTTATTAAACGAAGCAATAAACAATTGGCCAGCTCTTGAAAACAATAAAAGAAACAAAGTAGATTATATCAGCTATCAATTTAGTGAAAAAGACTGGGTATTAACCTTTCGTGAAATTGACCTGGGCTATGATTCTTTTACCATCGGAACTATCGTTCCTTTAGAGACCTTATTTTTGGAAAGGTTTAAACTCTTAATTATTTTGATCATTCCTTTTATCATCATTGTATCCTTAGCACTCTTAGCTTTTCTGATTTTTGATTATTTTATTTTTAAAAAATCTGAAATTATTTCTGAACAAGACATACTGATGAACTTAATCAAAGCAGGAGAAAGTGCCAGTCTGGAATTTAAGTCTTCCTTACGATGGGATTATCGGGAAAACAAGGTTAATAAACATCTGGAAGAAGTTATTTTAAAATCCATAGCTGCCTTTAACAATAGCCAGGGTGGTGAGTTATTAATTGGTGTAAATGATGAAGGCAATATTCTGGGATTAGAACCAGACTACCAGAGTTTAAAAGATCCAGATAAAGATTATTTTGAGCTTCATTTACGTAATCTCATTTCTACTATGTATGGAATCGAATTTGCCGCAAAAAATCTGGAAATCACTTTTCCGCTGATTAAAGATAAAGAAATTTGCTCGATTAAAATTGCCCAGGGCCATGAGCCTCTTTATACGATTATAACCAGTAAAAATGGGGAAAAAAAAGAGCAATTCTTTATCCGTTCCGGTAACTCTTCCCGTAGAATAGAAAGTATGAAAGAAGCTTCCAACTATATTATTGGACATTTTAAATAGAACGACTCATTGCTAAATTTTAAAAGCTAACCAGTTTATAAATAGTAATCTTCATTAATTTAAATTGCCACATGTAATAAAAATAGTTATAATAAACCAAATGTTGAGTATTTTATTGATTTACTTTGGTAAAAGTCTACATTCAACCTAATAAAAATCAATAAAAGTTGAAACCAGGAGACACCATTCGGCTGGATGTGGTATCCAATAATTTTTTCTCTTTAATAAAAGAAGAATATAGTTATGAGTTTAGAGAGAGCACTCATTTCTGGTTTCCCCAAAATTATTATTGTTTTAAAAACACCTTTAAGTATGAAAAGAAACTGGTTGTTCTGGATAAATATACAGTCTTTAGCAATAAACAAAAAAAAGTTTATGTATTAAAGTCCAATGTTAGAATTATTTTTAATTTAATAAGGAGAAAATGAAATGAAAAATCCAACACGTGAAGATGCAGAAAAGTTATTTAAGCAATACAATAGTACAGATAATCTCTGGAAACACGCTTTGAGTGTGGAAGCTGTGATGATCCATTTTGCTGAAAAGTTTAATGAAGATCCTCTAAAATGGGGAGTCATTGGTTTGATTCACGACCTGGATTACGAGAAATATCCCGAACAACATTGCACGAAAACAAAGGAGATATTAGAACAGGAAGACTGGCCTGAAGATTATATCCGGGCAGTTTTGAGCCATGGCTGGTCCCTGGTTACAGATGTAAAACCAGAATTAAAAATGGAAAAAGTCTTGTTTGCTGTTGATGAACTCACCGGTTTAATCACAGCAACTGTACTGGTTCGTCCTTCCAGATCTATATTGGACCTGAAAGTAAAATCAGTAAAAAAGAAATGGAAAGATAAAAGTTTCGCAGCTGGAGCCAGCCGGGATGTCATAACCAAAGGGGCAGAAATGCTGGGGATGGAATTATCTGAACTGATTGATGAAACCATAAAAGGGATGCAAAAAAAAGCAGAGGAACTTGGATTAAAAGGAAATCTTGAAAGCAATTAAATCAGCACTTTTTAAAGGAGTTTAAATAAATAAGTTCTTCCTCTTTAAACCGTGCAATTGTATAGAGTAAATCAGACAAACGATTAACAAATTTAATCACTTCTTCTCTGATAGGAACTTCTTTAGATAAAGTGATCATGCGACGTTCAGCCCGACGACAAACAGTTCGAGCAGCATGTAAAAAAGCTGAGGTTTTTCCAGTACCAGGAATAATAAAAGCATCTACTTGAGGTATTTTTGTCATTATCT
>JAKSBL010000323.1 GCA_022361115.1 Spirochaetota bacterium
AAAAAAATAATATAATCCAAATTTAATTTGACAAACCATACCCGTTCAACTATAATTTTACTAGGTTAAAAATTTCCTTTATTGTATGGATAATTTTTCCTCTAGATTAAGAAAGGAGAAATTGAGAATGTATCAAGGAAAAGTGAGTCTAATTTTTCTCATAATATGTATGATAGCAGTAAATTGTCTTTGCGTAACTGCTACTGAATATGATAAAAATATTCAGTCGATAGTACTAGAAGATTTTGAATTACAAGATGATGGCACTCCAAAAAGATTTTGGGCAGTTATCCCTAATCGATTTGGTAGAAAAGGGAGCACAGATAGCGGAGAAAGCTATCAAAAATTATCCTGGATAAAAGCCTGGCCAGAAGAATATTTTGGAAAAGAGATACCCGAAACAGGAAGAGGTGAATTTGTATATGCTCCTGATAAAAATGATACAACAGCTGTACAAAGATATACTGATGTTTCAGCAACCTCTTTAGGTGTTTTTATGCAATTTGAACGACAGGGTTATAATTTTGTTGAATTATATCCTCTGGAACAACAAAATGGCAAATATGTTAAGTCCCCATTACAGTTTAAAGGAGAGGTAGAACAAATAGATCTCTGGATTTGGGGTGCAAATTATAACTATTTCATGGAAATGGTATTAATGGACTACCGGGGTGTAGAACACCGCCTGGATTTAGGAAGTATTCGTCATATTGGCTGGAAAAATGTTATTGTAAAAATTCCTAATAATATCCCGCAAGCGGTTTCCTATATCCCAAGCGGTAAAGTATTATCCTTAGTAAAACTGGTTGTCTGGACATATCCACGTGAAAAAGTCAGTGGTGCTTATCTCTACATTGATCACATTAAGTATCTGGCTAATGTTCGGGAAGATCTATACGACGGATATCAATTGGGAGATCCGGATTACATTAAAGAAGTCTGGGATAATGGAGTACAGTCTCCCAGTGATACTGATGTATTACCTTAGAAACTACTGAATATGGAGGTTACTAAATGTATAAAAGAATAACAATCATACTACTGATGATCATAATATTACTCCCTGTGATTGCACAAGATGTAGATCCAGATGCAGTTACCACTGCTAATTCACAAATTACTGAGGTAAGACTCAATGGATTTGAAGATGCTTCTTTCTGGAAAGTCTCTATGTCAATGGACCAGGGTATTATCACCAAACGAACTATTATGGGTGTTCCCAAAGATGTTTCAAGTGATGTTTATAAAGAAAGAGATGAAAAATATGGAATACCTAATACTTATGCTAAACAAAAAGTTTTAGGGATTAAAGTAGAATTTATCTCAAGAGGTTATAACTGGTTTACTGTTATGCCAGTTAAACCGATTGTAATAGAAGGAATTTGTCAAAGTATATCCTGTTGGGTAATCGGAAGAAATTATCGACATTGGTTGAAAGTCATTCTCAAAGATTTTAATGGTAATAACCGATTTCTGTGGGTAGATAAGTTAAACTTTATTGGCTGGAAAGAAATGAAAGTTTCTATTCCTGAAGTTATCGAACAGCAAGATTACCATTTCCCGGAAAAAGTGGGAATTAAATTTAATGGTTTCTTAGTTGAGTGTGATCCAATGGAAACTTATGGAACCTATTATATTTATTTTGATGAACTGAGGGCAGTTACTGATTTGTTTAATTTAAAAGTAGTTGACACCTACGATTTGGCCGATGATTGGTAGAATCAACCAGGCTGCCTTTTTAGGCAGCCTTTTTTAATAAAGACCATGTAATCAATAATTAGGATTTTTTATGGCTCTAACTCAAGAAGAAATAGATAAACTTTATCAGATACGAGATAACCTAAGAACTACTTATCGAGCTTCTATAAAAGCTGAACAAAAACGACGAATTGCTGTCTCATTAAAAGAAGTAGAAAGTATTATTGAAGATGTTGAAAAGGGAAATTGGGTTAATCCTGTTAAAGTGAATCTTTTTACCAAAGAGGGTAAACAGAAAGATACAGAAAATCCGCAAACAGAAATATCATATAAATATCAGAGCAAAATAGTTATTGAAAAATTAACAGAACATAACACAGATAAAGAAATTGATATTATGTACTCATATTTTAACTTTTTTTCTCATCATTTTCTATCCGTCATTCAAAGTCCTGAATTTAAATTAGAGTATGAGTATAATCGAAGAAAAAACGATATTATTACTAAATTTGAAAAAATCGAAACTCTTATCAATGAATATGCTGATGATGTTGAAGTTTATATAACTGTAAAAGGGACTGAACAGGAGAGCCGCTATAAAGAGCGATTATTACATCAAAAAAACTATTTACTGATTAAAATTGATGAAGCCTTAAAAGACCTAAATGATTTTTTGAAAATCATTATTGAAGGATCAGGATCCAAAAAATCGCCAATTCTGATTAATGCAGAAGAAGAATTTTATGATAATTTCTCAAACGCCAAAAACAGCATGTTTTTTGGAACTAGAATACTTGATGTAATTATAGAAACCAGACATTTCATTGAAGAATTTATCCATGTCTTAAGAATCCCTAATTTTAAGCGACGCTAGATGAAATATCCATTAATTACTTTAGGGTCTCCCATTGGTATTGGCTATGAAGTATTCTTAAAATCAATAAAAGATAGCCCTTCTTTTCAAAAAGATCCAGTTTTTGCAATTGGTTCATTATCAGTTTTACAACATTATTGCCAACTTTTAAATGATGTGAGTCAATATCAAACTGTATCAATTAATGATTTATTACAAAATCCACAAATCATATCACCTATTAAGCAACAAGATTTCACACTAGTTAATATCGATGACTCGGTTATTCAAATTACCGACGTACTCCACCTCTCTCCAGTTATCGATGGAAAACTTGCATATCAAACAATTTTAAAAGGAGCGGAATTAGTTCAATTAGGACTGTTTTCCAGTTTAGTAACTTTGCCAGTTAGTAAAGCACATATCAATTTGATAGATCCTCAATTTCTTGGACATACAGAGTTTTTACAATCCTGCTGGCATGCACAACAAGTATTTATGACTTTTATTTCTCCTAGAATCAATGTTATGTTATTAACCACTCACCTGCCCTTAGAAAAAGTAGCAAGTGCAATCCAACCAGATAGATTAAGTAAAGCCATTGACTTAGCACAAAAACTGGTCAATCAGTTAAAACTAAAACCCAAAATCTGTCTTTTAGGCTTAAACCCCCATGCAGGTGAAAGCGGATTACTAGGTAAAGAAGAACTGCAAGCCCAAAAAATTATTGAGCTAAAACAAAATCAGACCAGTATTCTTTTAGAAGGTCCAATTCCTGCTGATACGGCCTTCTCACAAGAAAAAATTAATAATACCGGACTTTATATTGCCTGCTACCATGATCAGGGCTTAATCCCTTTTAAAATGCTATCTTTTGATGATGGAGTCAATCTTAGCTGGGGCATGCCGTTTATTCGTACAAGTGTAGATCATGGTACTGCTGTAAATCTAATCGGAACCAAAAAAGCCAGTACCAACAGTTTTGTTAATGCCTACCAATTAGCCAAAAAGCTAACTCTGCAATAAATAATCCTCTCTAAATATATAAACAATCCTATTCTTTAATCCGAAATAGTAAAAAAGAGAATACATTTAGAATTTTATACACCCTAATTAGAGAGTATCCTAAAGATAATTCAAGCCTTTTTTTACTTACGTCCCTTAAAGGTTACCTGCTCTAATTATTTTAACAAACTTGTGTTCTCTTTAATTACCCGAATTTAAGTAAATAAAATTGAAACTTTTTATAAAAAAGCTGGTCTAATATGTTAGATAAAAATGATTCTAAAAATCAGGATTTTCTCTGGATTGAAGAATTTCAAGAAGGGAATGAAATGGTTTTTGAAAAGTTAATTGATAAACACAAAAACTTTGTTTTCAATTTATGTTTTCGTATTTTAAACGAATATGAAGAAGCTGAAGATGCCTGTCAGGATATTTTCTTAAAAGTACATAAAGGATTGAAAAAATTCCAATTTAAAGCAGCCTTTACTACCTGGCTTTACAGAATTGTAGTTAATACTTGTAAAAACCGTTTAAACTCAAAAGCCTTTAGAAACAAGAAAAGAACCTCATCCTTGGAAACACATTTTCATCAATCTGATGAAGCAACAAAAAATCCTGAAGAAAATTATGAGAATAAAGAAACATTGCAAATAGTTCTCAAAGCCATAGATCAATTACCAATTAAATATAAAATCTTGATTGTTTTAAGAGACTTGGAAAATAAATCCTATGAAGAAATGAGTGAAATTACCTCTTTAAAAATTGGCACTGTAAAATCTCAACTTTTTAGAGCTAGGGAATTATTAAGAACACAATTAGCAGGAGTACTGCCATGAAATGTAAAAAAATTGAACGATTATTGCCCGAGTTTGTCAATAACCAGCTAACTCCTGAAGAAAAAAATACTGTGAATTCTCATCTGCAAAAATGCCCGCATTGCCAGGAAAGAGTTTTGTTTTATCAATCATACTTTCAATCGATCCGTCAATTAGACAGTATGGAAGCCCCTTCCACTCTGACCAGTAAGATTTATCAAAGGCTGGAAACTCAAAAGAAACAGGACCAACAGTCAAAAATAGTTGATTCATTAAAAAATTTATTAAATCCTTTGCCCTATAAAATGCCCTTAGCTTTAGGAACAGTTTCTGCAGTCATTATCATTGCACTTTTTTTCAGCCCGGTTTTTGATTTATTCAGATTAGCCAAATCTCCTAAACCAGATTTAATCACTATGGAAGAAAATATTGATGAAGATAAAACAGAAAATCCCACAGGAATAAACAATTTACAAAAAGAAGATCAACCAGAGATTGTCAAAAAAGTAACAGAAGAAGCAGCACAACCTAAAATCAATGAAATCCACAGAAAAGATCAAAATTTACCAACTACTCCACCTGCTAACGAAGAATGGTTATTAGCAGTTGATGATACTGAAGATGAAAATAATTTTAGTGAATTAACTGCCAGATCTCAAAAAGCAGGTATGAATCATCAGGGACAAACTTTAGCTGATACAGCAGAAAGTCCGCCCCTTACAGATGAAAAACCAATGCTGGAATTCAATTTCACTTTTTATTCACAAAAAAGGGGTAAGAAAAGCACTGCCGAATCAGCAAGTTCAAGTT
>JAKSBL010000713.1 GCA_022361115.1 Spirochaetota bacterium
AAAAGAGATATTGAATTATATTTTGAACCGGCTATGAAGTCTGAACAGGCCTATTACTTATGGGAGTATTTTGACAAAATGGGAAAGGGGATTGACTCAATGCAGGATGATGAGGAGAAGTTTCTTTCTTTTCCCCTGTTGAATCATGATCTGGCAAAAAATTTTGCCAATGGAGCTTATACACTGCAACAGGTGAGCCGTCTTCTGGAAATGCATTTTCTGGACCTTGATAAAGATAATGATAAGCTTTGGACTCCTACTATACTGCTTGTACCCGTAGCTGAATTTCACAAAGGTACATTGCAGATTATTAACAAGGTGATATTCTCCAGGACTCAGGAGAAGAATGGATTTTCTTTAATACAGAAGTATCTTGAAATGGCTGCTGAAATCACTGCAGAAGCGCTTCTTCAATGGATTGTAACTGAAGGAACACAAAGTCCCCTTGAGCTTCATTACCCCCTGGAAGAAAAACTGGGACCTCTTGACGAAAATGGTCTGTTGTTTCATGAAAGTGACTTCTTTGAATATGAATTACGTCAAAAACTCTTTTTAGATCCGCTTCTTGATGATGAAATAAATTTTACCAGGGATCATGCCCTGAAGTACTATGTGCCTCAGTACATTGATATGATTATTTCATTTCTGAAAGATATAGATTTTACAGAGCCTCGTATTGAAAACGAGGGCATTGCTCATATGTATACTGAACCGATTTTCCTTTTAAAGATAACGGACCGTGCACATATAATTAAACCACTTGTTTATCGCAGTGATGATAAAAGTTGTGACCTGGTGTACCATTATTTGAAACAGGCTTATTGTATCATCAATAACTTTGCAGCTATGGTGGGCGATCTTGTCACTGATTCTATGAAAGGCTATCTGGCTGAATTTGAAGATTACCGGGAGATTGTGTCAAATCCTCTGAGTGAGATTTTTGTTTTGTTCAGGCCACTTCTGGATCAATGTAATCGGTTCAGAGAAATGCCTGTTGCAGAAGATCATAAATTCTACGCAGTGTACCGGGAACTTGTCTTTCAAATTGATCTTTTCCTGTTGCTGCATAAACAGGTAATCAGCTTTCATGAACACCGTCTGTCTACTCTGACTCAATTGCGTCTGGCAGAACTG
>JAKSBL010000019.1 GCA_022361115.1 Spirochaetota bacterium
AATCAGGAAAAACAAAAAAAAATACTTCATTTTATTCAAAAATTTGTATATTATTGCTTAGGATTTTTCTATCTGTTTACTGATCTGTATTCATTTAACATCTCTATTTATTTTCTGTATTATACGGTTAAATTGGTACAATCTAGTCTTAAATAAAAATATAAAACATTAGGAGGAATGCAATGCTTCATGAACCTGCTGCAAAAACTGAAAAAGATAAAGCATTTGCTGTCAAACAAAAACTTGGTATTGTTCTTTTTCTGGTTTATTGTGTTATTTACACTGGTTTTGTTTTAATCAATACCTTAAGTCCAGTAGTCATGGAAATTATTGTCTTTTTTGGCTTAAACCTGGCTGTAGTTTATGGATTTGGATTAATCTTATTAGCCATAATAATGGGGCTAATTTATAATGCTATCTGTAATAAAGCAGAAAAAGAATTAAATAAGTAAGGAGTCGTTTATGATATATAAAGCATCCTGGGTAGCAGTTGCCCTGTTTACTTGCTTTGTAGGATTTGTTATTGGTCTTTCCTTTTATTTAGGAAATCGATCAAAGTCATCAAAGGGGTATTTTGCTGCTGGTGGAACTATTCACTGGGCAGTGAATGGTGTTGCCTTTGCCGGAGATTATTTATCAGCTGCATCGTTCCTGGGTATATGTGGAATGATTGCTTTTTATGGTTATGATGGATTTTTGTATTCCATTGGTTATTTAGCTGGTTGGGTAGTAGCTCTATTTGTGGTTGCTGAACCTTTGAAACATTTAGGAGAATACACCTTTGCCGATGCTTTGGATTCTCAATATAAATCCAAAATGATTCAAAGTATGGCTGCTATCAGTACTTTAGTTGTTTCTATGTTTTACCTGATCCCGCAAATGGTTGGAGCTGGTGTTCTAGTTACTCCGTTATTAGGTTTCCCTCATTATGTCGGTGTCATTATGGTTGGTGTTATTGTTGTTATTATTGTAGCGACCGCTGGGATGACCTCTACAACCTATGTTCAATTCTTAAAAGGTGGTTTATTAATCATTTTTTCATTAATTTTAGTAGGATCTGTATTGATCCGTGGTTTATCTAGGGATCCTTCCAATAAAGAAGCACAATATCATGACTTTAAAACAATTGATGTTAATGTTACTGGTTCTGAGGTTCAATCTTTAAAAGACTCTTCTTACCAATTAATCACTCAACACGAATCTAAAGGTACCACTTTAGTTAAATTAGAACAAAGTGGAGTGGTTTCCTGGTGGAGTCTGGATAAAGAGGAATCAGTCTTAAGAGAAGCATTATCAAAAATTAAAATGGCTGATGGCAAAATACTATATAATGGTTACCCAAAAGAAGAACAGAAATTTTTCTCTGTCGGTCATTTAAATGAGATTGTTTATAAAGGTAAGAAGGTAGATAAAACTGATAGGTTAGGAATTTTTTCCTTTTTTGCTACTCTCAATCAAAGTGAAATTATTCGCTTTTCAAAAAAATATGTAGATGATGGAAATGATAAAGCGGAAATTTGGGTGCAAAATCCTACCAGTGGTAAACGGATCATGCGGCCAGGTTTAAAATTTAAAATTGACCAAGGTGCCACAATCTGGGATAAACTCAACTTTATGTCACTGATGTTAGCTCTCTTTTTTGGTACAGCTGCTCTGCCACATGTTTTAATTCGCTACTATACTGTACCAAGCGCCAGTGATGCGCGAAAATCTACTATTGTTGCTATTGGTGCCATTGGGCTGTTTTATATCCTTACTCTGTACATGGGGTTAGGAGCAATGACTAGCGGTGTATTGGATGTTGAAAGTAGCAATATGGCTGCTCCGTTATTGGCTAAATCTTTTGGAATTATTTTGTTTTCTATTATTTCTGCAATTGCTTTTGCTACTGTATTAGGAACTGTATCTGGTTTGATTGTAGCTTCCTCTGGTGCTGTTGCTCATGATTTAATGCATAGTTTCTTCAAAATTAAAATGACTGATAAACAAAAGGTATTGGCTGGTAAGGTTGCTGCTATGGTTGTTGGTGCTATAGCTATTATGTTGGGTATCCTTTTTAAAGGAATGAATGTGTCCTTCTTAGTTGGCTGGGCCTTTGCTGTTGCTGCTTCTGCTAACTTACCGGCTATCTTAATGTTGCTCTTCTGGAAAAGAACTACAAGTAAAGGGATTGCTGCATCTATATTAGTGGGAATGGTAGCTGCTATTACCATCATTCTTTTATCTCCTAGTATGTTTGAGCGGTATGGATTGCCAGGCCAGGCGCCGATTCCTTTAGATAATCCGGCGATTATCTCTGTTCCTTTAAGTTTTTTCACATTAGTTGTGGTTTCATTATTAACACCTCCGGATAAACTGGAAGATCAAAAAGCTCAAGTGTAATAATTATATATTCCGGGATATTTTATAGTATCCCGGTTTTTTAGCTAAACTTAATAACAAAAGGTTAAAACTTTGATGATTTATTTCATTAAAAAAGGCCCAGCAGGGAAATTTTATTTAACCTAATTGAAAAAAGAGCGGTATTATGAAATGTTCTGAATGTTATTCTGAAAATCCCCGGATAACTCCCTTACGTGGTGCCAGGGATTGTTTGTCAAATCATTTGCAGTATGTTTGTTCTGCCTGTGGCAGGGTAATTTGTATTGGTGCCATTGGTCAAAAAAAGGCCCGCTGCCTTATGCCTTTTGGCTCCCTGGAGCAGGCGCAATTATACTTAAAAGCAGCTGAAATCATGAATCAAGGATTGTGCGGTATTTATGAATTAATTTATAAAAGGGGAGATAAACGGTATCGAGTTTTTAAAAATAGTCATGAATTGTCTGTATTTTTAAAGAAAAATTCACAAATCAAGTGTGAAAAAAAAGAACCTGTCTATATTTCAAAGGAGTACCACCCAGTTAAGCAAGAGCAAATACATCATTTAACTCCAGATGAAGTGGAAAAATATATAGCAGAACGGAAAGAACTGGGGTTGAAATAACTGTTCTGAAAGTTTTGCTATTGACAGAAAATACATTTTCTCTATCATTAATAATATCCGTATAACAGACTAAGTGGTTAATGTGTTTTATTAGGAACTTGATAAATAATGTTAAAGGCGACCCTTTTTTTATTGTTTTTCTTTTTTACTCTATTTAATCATGCTAATGAGTTAAATCAGTTTCAGCAAGCTGAGATCGAGAAGGCAATTAACTTGGCTCTCAATGATATTGAAACCTTTTTTTTTACAATAACAAAACGATTTGATGACCCTATTCTTATGGCAACCCACGCCGACTATGCCCATTTTAACCGGGTTGGTAAATGGCAGCATCATATGATTACATCCCTGGCAATGGTGATTCACCAGCCAATTACCAATAAAACACCGATTGATTTTTATGAAAATCAAAGAAAAGCAGCTGTCTCTCTGTTTTTTCCAACAGATCGAGAAGTCAGTTTAAATGAAAAATTACTAGTAGCTTTGGCAAATTTAAAAGGCCGTTCTCAACATCAGGATAAATTAATTGTAATTCGACATTTTCCTGGTGGCCCGCCCGAAATTGAGGTTACAGAATTGGTTCCATATATTATTGAAACTACATATGGTGACTATGAGGAATTGATGGTTTTTCAATCTTTAATTCAATTGCCAGAGACAAAAGCTATAATGGTTTCTCATGTGAGTTATCCCTTTTTGGAAAAAGACTTAAAAGAGCAATACTATCAAAAATATGAATACATTTATTTAAATGAATTAAAGACAATAGGGATTGATGATAGAGCTTATCAAATTTGGCAAAAGAACCGCCCAGCGTCATTCTCGCCTCTATTGATTCGGGGTTTATTAAGAGATGAAATGGGATTTAGTGGTTTGGTTATAGCTGATGGATTATTAATGGGGGCTGTTGATTATAAATTAGCAGAAATGAAAGGAGTAAAACTAAAAGGAATTCAATATGAGACAATTAAAAATGAGGTTCTATTAGGTTTAACTATTGTCTATAGTGGAATTGATTTTAACTTAATACGATTTTCTAATACAAGTCGTCAGTATTTAGCAAATTATGCTCAAGAGAACCCTTATTTTCTTCAATGTCTTCATCAGGCCTTTCAGAGATGTCTTACAGTCTGCCAGGATTATCGTATTCCTTATAAAATATCGTCTCATCCGAATGAAAAAGAGATGATTGATTTTCTCTTTAATGGTCCTTTATTATCTTCCTGGACAGATAGTTGGGATCGAGGTGGAGAAACTCATCAAATTTTTCGCAAAAGATTTTTATATTATTTATACGGTGATCCAAAAATACTCAATAGCGGGAAATATTTTTATCAGCTGATGCAAAAAATTGATTGGTCAATTTTGGAAAAGGCTTATCAAAAAAATATACAATCACGTTATTTTCTTTCTCAATAAACAAAATTACTTCATATAATATTGTAATTTCAATGCTATCTCACTTTTTTGTATGAGAGATGTTTTAGCTGCTCTTTTTCTTTAAGTCTATTCGCTTTTTGAAAATCTTATCTGATTGATTCTGTCATATCTTTGGATATCTAACTTTTTTTTTAAAAAAACCAGAATTTACTTGACAATTATGTATATTAATACCATATTAATACCATAATAATAACTAAGGTAGGATTAGATAATCATGAAAACTCAAAAAGAAAGAATAAAAAAGATAATTGAATCCGCTTATATTATAGGGATTCATGGCAGTCAAGATGAACAGTTGATTAGACAAGGTTTTCATCAGGATTTTCAAATGGTAGTTAAAAAAGGAGATACTATTGAGTCGGTTAATATTGATGAATGGTTAAAGAGGCTAGTTGTAATGAAAAAGGATAATCCACAATTGTGGAAGTCTCCGACTCAGCATACTTTTGAAAATATTGATGTTACCGGTAATACAGCTTCTGTAAAACTTAATGTATATAAAGGCAATATTCATTTTTCCACAGATTACATGCTCTTGTATCATTTTAATCAGGGTTGGCAGATTGTAGCAAAAATTTTTAATGTTCCTCAATAATTAAGGATTTTCCATGGAAATAAAAATTGAAAAAAAAAGTGATATTCCTTTGTATATGCAAATACGTGATCAAATAATGGAACTGGTGAGTCAGGAAAAATTAGTACCTGGTACAAAGCTTCCTAACATAGCAGAATTTTCCCGTCAATTGGGAGTGACTCAGGCAACCATTAATCGGGCTTTTGAAGATCTTAGTCGAGATGGATATATTGAGTCACGCGTTGGACGAGGAACATTTATTAAAAAACCAGAATCAAATATTCCCCAGACTAGAAATAAAGTTGAGGAACCAGGATTTTCAAAAGATCCCCAAATTCAGATGGCTACTCGAAGAATGCGTATGGGAATATCTAAGAGCCTAGAAGCTCTGCAAATACTATCTCAAAAACCGGGTTTACTCCATTTTACCTCTGGTATTCCGGATTCTCAGACGATACCTGTTGATATTTTATCCAGACTGACTGAAATGACATTAAAGGAAGGGCAGGTGGATTATTTAGGTTATGGTGATCCTAGAGGCTTAAATGAATTAAAAGTCGAGGTAGTTAACAAGCTTGGCAAACAGGGGATTGAGATAACTCCTGAAAATGTTTTGATTACATCCGGATCCCAACAGGCTATCTCTTTAATGGCCCAATATGCCTTGGAAAATCAGTATCAAATACTCTGTGAAACCCCTTGTTATACGGGTGTGGCAAATGCTTTTGGAGCAATTGGCCATTGGGTAGAATCCGTAGGAAGAGAAAATCAGGGCCCGGATATCAATCGCTTGCACAAAATTAAGTCTCAAGCTCAACACCTTTTTTATCTCTGTCCGGTTTTACATAATCCTACTGGTTTGAATTTAGATGAAAACAAAATGGAGGAGATTAAGGATTGGGCAATAAAAGGCAATCATTTGGTATTAGCTGATGAGATTTTTATTGACCTTGTGTTTGCAGAATCAAAGAATAAAAGTATTTATCAAATAATTGGTGAAAAAAACTGTGTTTTAGTTGGTTCATTATCAAAATCTTTCATGTGTGGTTTAAGGATAGGCTGGTTAATTACTGATAGCGAACGTATTCAATCTCTTAATGGTTTAAAAAAAGCAATGGATATTATGACTCCTCCCCTTATGCAAGGTATTGCAGCACAATTATTAAAATCCGGACTTTATGAAGAGCATATTGTTAAAGCAAGAAAACACTATCAAAAAAGGAGAGATAGTGCTTTACAAGCTTTAAAAACTTATATGCCTGAAGAAGTGAGATGGACAATGCCTCAAGGGGGATTTAATATGTGGGTTGAGTTGCCTCCTGGTTATTCCAGTATAAAACTTTATTTGCTGGCAATTGAAAAAGGTGTTGTTATTATTCCAGGGCCGAAGATGGATATTGATCATCGCTATGTTAATTGTTTTCGTCTTGGTTATGGTTCAGTAAAACCCGATCAAATCAATGAAGGTATTGAGTTGTTATCTCAAGCAGTGAAACGGTTACTTGCAGAACCAACAGATAATTTAACCAGTGGAGGATTTTTATAATTCTATCAGTAAGTTGAGCAACATGTGATGGAGTGTGATTTAAAAAATTTAGAGTCAAATTTTATATTTTTAAGTTTTAGATAGCAGAAAAACAAATGGAGAAAATAAAAGTGTAAGGAAGGAGAATAAAATGGAAAATACTAAAAAAAAGTCAACCTGGGCTACAAAGGTCGGATTAGCTGAAATGTTAAAAGGCGGGGTAATTATGGATGTTACGACTGCTGAGGAAGCTAAAATTGCTGAAGATGCCGGAGCATCTGCTGTTATGGCTTTGGAAAGAGTACCAGCCGATATTCGACGTGATGGTGGTGTGGCACGAATGAGTGATCCTGAGATGATCTTAAAAATAAAAGAATCAGTAAGTATCCCGGTTATGGCAAAATGTCGAATTGGCCACTTGGCAGAGGCTCAAATTTTACAAGCTATTGGAGTTGATTTTATTGATGAATCTGAAGTACTTACTCCTGCAGATGATGATTATCATATTAATAAGCATGATTTTGCCGTTCCCTTTGTTTGTGGATGTCGTGACTTAGGAGAAGCCTTACGAAGAATTGGTGAAGGGGCCGCCATGATTCGTACAAAAGGTGAAGCAGGAACTGGAAATATTGTAGAGGCAGTTCGACATATGCGAACTGTCATGGATGGTTTGCAGCGGATTCAGATTTTATCAGCTGAACAACTAATGACAGAGGCTAAAAATCTGGGAGCTCCCTATGAACTTTTAGTACAGATAAAAAAAACAGGTAAATTACCAGTTCCAAATTTTTCTGCCGGAGGAATAGCCTCACCTGCTGATGTTAGTTTAATGCGGCAATTAGGTGCTGAAGCAGTATTTGTTGGTTCTGGTATTTTTAAATCTCAGTATCCAGTCAGACGAGCTCGAGCAATTGTTGAAGCTTGTACCTATTATGATCTACCCGATAAGTTGGCAAAAATAGCAGAAGGGTTGGGGGAAGCAATGAGGGGCCTGGAGATTAGCCAAATCAATGAGAAAGAATTGCTGGCAACCAGGGGATGGTAACTCTGCTATGAAAACCATTGGAGTATTAGCTTTACAGGGGGCTGTGGAAAAGCATTTAGCGAAAATCAAATTTTCAGGAAACAAAGGGGTAGCTATTCGTACCAATGAGGAGCTTTCTCAAATTGATGGTTTGATTTTGCCAGGTGGTGAGAGTTCAGTCATGAAAAAGCTGTTAATACAAAATAATATTTTGAATACTCTAAAAAGTAAAATACAATCTGGATTACCTGTATTTGGTACTTGTGCTGGTTTGATTTTACTAGCTAAAAGAATTGAAAATGATCAACCAACTTTAGAAGCGTTAAACATTACAGTCCAAAGAAATGGTTATGGAAGTCAATTGGAAAGTTTTGAAGCCCCTTTAACTTATCACTTGAAAGTTCTTTCTGAAAAGAAAGCAATCTTTATCCGTGCTCCGGTAATCAAAGCTGTCGATCCAAAAGTAGAAATCTTAGCCAAACTGGATCAAACTCCAGTTATGGTTAGGCAAAAACATTTACTAGCAGCAACTTTTCATCCGGAATTAACCGAAAATTCAGCAGTGCACCAATATTTTATTAAAGAAATTTGTTAAAATTGCAAATTCCTTTTTTATCAAATCTGTATCTTTTGTGAACTTTTGTACATTAATATTGAGTTTGTGATAGAGGATTAATGATTGCAGTTGAGTTTGAGAACCAATCCACTCATTTAATAGCACAAAAATACAAAAAAAAGGAGCCTTCCATGATTGATGTTACCATTCGCAGGGCTATGTTATCCGACATTCCTGATCTGGTTGAGCATAGATTGAAATTTCTTTTAGAGTATCAACCTGAGTCTCTGCCTGCAGAAGATTATCAGCAATATTTAATAGAGTATTATAAAGATAAATTGTCATCATCACAATTTGTTGCCTTTCTGGCGTATGCTGAGAATCAATGTGTCAGTAGTGCAGGTTTATTAGTAGAAAGTTATCCTCCTAAAATGAATCAAAAAAACCGGATTCAAGGTACTGTCTTCTGTGTTTATACTTTTCCTGAATGGAGAAGAAAAGGGATCAGTAAAAAAGTTTTGGAAAGACTAATTGATTATTCCAGAGTCATGCACATAGAAAAATTGAAATTATATGCTACCAAAATGGGAGAGCCTCTTTATCGAATGCTGGGATTTTTAGAGCCAGAAGATCTGGCAATGGAATTAAAGATTGATGGAGCTAATTAATTAAAATAATTGTTGTGCATTTTCTGATAAATTGTACAATCGGTGTTACTGAAATTGCAATTTTAATTTTTTTTAAATATTAATGAATAATAGGAAATTTATGAACCCTTTTAAAGCTTATTCTGGATTATGCCGGGATGTATATGTTCTTTTTTTTGCCCGAATTGTCAATCATATGGGAAATTTTGTTTATGTTTTTTTAACCTTGTTTCTTACCCAAAAAATGGGGTATTCTAAGGAAACTGCAGGCATTTATGTCATGCTTTGTTCTTTAATGCCATTAATAGGAACCATGGTTGGCGGGAAAATTGGTGATCATTTTGGCAGGAAAAACACCATGTTAACCTTTTTTCTCATCAGTGCCATATTAAAAGGAACCTGTGGGTTTTTAAGTATTTCCTTGTATATACCTGTATTGGTTGTCATCTCCAGTTTTTTTATGGGCGGCATAGGCCCTTTAAACCGTGCTATTGTTATGGATCTGACCAGCGGTGAGAGTCGCAAAAAAGCGATCTCCCTGATGTATTTAGGATTAAATTTTGGTGCAGCCATTGGGCCGTTATTAGCTGGATTTTTATTTGAAAAATATACCAGCTGGATATTCTGGGGAGATTGTCTGACAAGTTTTGTCGCTATTTTAATGATTTTCTTTTATGTAAATGAGAGTTTACCAACTGAAGAGCAGATTAATGATGAAGAGAGTATACCTTATGCTGAACGGGCAGAAAAAGGAACTGTGATCGATGCCTTACTGAAAAGACCTGTCTTAATTATTTTTGGTTTATTAGGTTTACTGGTTAACTCGATTTATGCTCAGCACTCTTTTGCTATCCCTCTTCAATTAGATGAGATTTTTGTTGGTAAAGGTGCACAGGTATTCGGTTATATGATGTCCTTTAATGCCTTTATCGTCATCATCTTTACTACTTTTCTTTTAGAATTAACTAAAAAAAATCAAGCCATTAATAATGTTGTTATGGGAGCAGTATTTTATGGTATTGGCTTTGGAATGCTCTGTTTTGTGAATTCAATATTTTTGTTAATGATTTCTGTTTTTATCTGGACAATTGGTGAAATTCTATTTGCCACTAATTATTTCCTCTATACCTCCAATCATTCGCCTATTACTCATCGAGGCAGGTTTAATGCTATATTTATGTCAACCTGGCGTGGTGGTTATGCCCTGGGACCTTTGTTGTCTGGTTTTTTTATCAGCAGGTATAATATTCGTTTACTCTGGATAATTTGTTTGATCACAGCCGGAATATTAGCAGTAGCTTATTATTTTCTTGGATTATTAGAAAAAAAACAGATTAAAAAAGTATCTTTTGAAGAAAACTAATTTTGCATTTAGGTCATGCTGTAAATTTATGGATGATGAAGAAGATGCAGGAGCATGGACATGAAATATATAGGCATGAATTAATCTATCCTGTTTTACAAGGGTATGATTCAGTCAAATGAGAATCAGACTGAACCATTGTTGGTACGGATCAATGGTTTAAAGTATCTGTTAACAGTCATTTGTAAAACATATGTAAAACTTACTGGTCCGTGTCATAAAAACACCCCTTTTTTTCTTTATTAATATTAGAAAGAATTAAGAAATCCGCAAAGGTTTATTATGAATACTACAGGTTCATTTACTATATCAGAGAGCAAACAATTATTGAAAAACATCTTTGGGTTTGAAGATTTTCGTTATTTGCAGGAAAAAGTCATTGCTAATGTTTTAAAAAAAGAAGACACTTTGACTGTGATGCCTACTGGAAGCGGTAAGTCTCTTTGTTATCAAATTCCAGCTTTACAATTTTCTGGTTTAACAATTGTTGTGTCTCCATTAATTGCTTTGATGAAAGATCAGGTAGAGCAGTTAGTACATGTAGGGATTCATGCCGCTTTTTTAAATAGTTCTCTCACTTTAGATCAATATGAAATGGTGGTCCAACAGATAGTAACTAATGAATTGAAAATTCTCTTTGTGGCACCTGAGACTTTATTAAAACCTCGTGTCTTAAATTTACTAAGACAAAAAGATGTATCATTAATAGCTATTGATGAGGCTCACTGTATTTCTGCCTGGGGGCATGATTTTCGGCCAGAATATCGGCAGCTGATTGAAGTCAGGAAAGAAATACCTCAGGCAACTTGTTTGGCTTTAACAGCAACAGCAACACCTAGAGTGCGGGATGACATACAAAAATGTTTAGGCTTTACTAAAGAAAATGTTTTTATCTCAAGTTTTGATCGACCGAATCTGCATCTGCAGGTGATAGCAAAGAAAAATCCAATCCCGCAAGTTGCGCTTTTTTTAGAACAACATGAAGATCAGTCAGGAATTATTTACTGTTTGACGAGAAAGAGTGTAGATCAGTTAGCCAGTGTTTTACAAGAATCAGGTCATAGTGTATTACCATATCATGCTGGTATGACAGATAAAGAACGGATAGACAATCAGGAAGCTTTTATCAAAGATGATGTTAAGATTATGGTGGCTACTATTGCCTTTGGCATGGGAATAAATAAACCTGATGTTCGTTTCGTTATTCATTATGATCTTCCCAAAAACCTGGAAGGGTATTATCAGGAGATTGGCCGTGCAGGCAGGGATGGTTTGCCTGCATCTTGCTTGCTCCTCTTTAGTTATCAGGATGTGATCAAAATAAAATATTTTATAGATCAGAAATCAGCAGAGGAACAATTAGTAGCACGTCACCAACTTGATGAGATGATCTCTTATGCTGAGAACCATATTTGCCGTAGAATTCCATTACTCCATTATTTTGGTGAGAAATATGAAAAAGAGCAGTGTGACCTTTGTGATAATTGTCAGACTGATGACCGGGAAAAAACTGAAGTAACAGTTGGAACCCAAAAACTGCTCTCTTGTATCTATCGTACCGGACAAATATATGGTGCTGCTTATATTAGTGATGTCTTACGAGGTTCCCAATCTCAAAAAGTTTTATCCAATAATCATGATCAGCTAACTACTTATGGAATAGGCAAAGAATATAGCCGACAGCAATGGATGAATTTAACTCGTCAATTGGTACAGCAGAATTTTATCGAAAAGGATAAGCAATTTGGCAGTTTGCGATTAACCAGTAAAGCTTTGAGTTTTTTTAAACAATCCTACCCGATTTTTGCCTTTATGGAAGATGAAAAGATCCAAAAAGAAGATATTCCATTAGAAGCAGAGACACTTAATGGTGATGTAAAATTATTAAAATTATTAAAAAACTTAAGAAAAGAAATAGCCGATTCTGAAGCTGTTCCTCCATATGTTATTTTCCATGACAAAACTCTTATCGATATGGCAACCTATTATCCCTTAGATAAAAAAGCTATGTTAAGTATCCATGGAATCGGCCAGGCCAAATGGGAAAAATATGGACAACAGTTTATTGATTTCATTCAGGATTACTGTAATACTGAGCAAATTGATCTTTTGAAAGTTCCTAAAAAACAACACAATCAGATTATCCAGATAACAAAAGAAGAGAAAGAAAAAACTAGAAAATTTATGCAGGTCAGCCAGGCTTTTGTTAACAATCCAGATATTCATCAATTGCTTCAAAATTATCACATTAAATTAAAAACTGTGTTAAAGCATTTTTATACTTATCTGCTTGAAGGATATTCTCTGCCGGCAGAACCTGTTTTAAAAGTATCGCAATTATCAGAACAGCAGATCGAGCAAATTATTAAACAATTTCAGCTACAGGGAACGAAATTTTTAAGACCTGTTTATGATTTTTTTAAAGGAACAATAAGTTTTGATGAGCTGGACATAAACCGTATTTATGTCATGGCTAAGGATAACAAAAATATATCTGAATAATAAGCAGGCTGCCTGTAATAGCATATTGGTTATAATGATATTTCCTGTCACTTCGATCAGAGATAAAATATATCTTTGTTTTTGGTGATTTTTGGATAAAAATCACACAGCAAAATTCACACCACTTTATCTTAATAAATTACATTTTCAAAATTCTGGAATCATTAAACACTTTTTTACTTTCCCTTTATTTTATCATGTTGAGGTAAATAATGTACCAGAAAGTTAGCAGATATTATGTTAGGTTTAATATAGAAACATGAGGAGTTGACTATGTCAAAACAATTAGATGAATTTCTTAAAAACTCAAAAGTTGCTGAAAAAATAAAGACTACCCCACAAGTGGTTTTGCAAACCTTGGAAACTTCCTCTGCAATGTTGGAAAAATATCGCCAGGAAGGAAAAATTATTTTACCCAATCATAGTAATAAATACCATTTAATGATTGATAATCAGCTGATCGCAGAAGGAGTGATGATTCAAAAACAAGGGCAGTCATATTTTAAAATTACCAAAATGTTAGAGCAAAAGGAGAGAGTATGAAACTGGAAAGCATTGCAAAAATTGGTATTCCTGTAGAAGTTGTTTTAGGAGACTCCTGTTTATCAGTGGATCAAATAGCAAAAATCGGAGAAGGTTCCATTATTCGACTGGATAGTATTGCCGGAGAACCAGTAGAATTTCGAGCAGCAGGAGAAAAGATTGCTTTAGGTGAAGTGATTATTATTGAAGATAATTTTGGTATTCGTATCACTAGAATCTTAACAGGAGAAGAGGATGAATAACAAGTATGTTAAGGAAAATTTTATTAATATCAATTGTCATGATGATCAAATTCCCAGAATTAAAATTTACAATTTTAGACGGCCTGATAAGTTTTCTCGTGATCAAATTCGGACAATTAGTATTATTTATGAAACCTTTGCACATCAGGCAAGTTTTACACTTTCATCCAGCCTTAGAACAGAAGTAATTTTACATGTTAAATCAGTAGATCAATGTACCTATGAAGAATTTGTTTTATCCAGTTCCAATCCGAGTGTATTTGGAGTATTTCAATCTTCACCTCTCTATGGTAAATTTATTATTGCATTAGAAAATGAAATTTTGTTTGCTATGTTAGATCGTGCTTTTGGTGGATCCGGAGAGTTAAGAAAGCTCAAAATCAATCGTGAAATAACCCGGTTTGAGGCAGCTTTTATAGAAAAAATCTTGGTCGATAGATTGTTTAAGGATCTGGAGAATGGCTGGTCAAGAATTATAAAAGTTCGGAATCAGCTGGAGCGATTAGAGGTAAATCCCCAATTTGTTCAAATAATTCCTCCATCCGATATGGTTGTTGTGGTGATGTTAAAAATAAATATTGGTGATCAAGAAAGGCGAATTTTTTTTTGTTTACCCTATATTACTTTAGAACCAATAGTCCATCGCTTAAGTGGGCAAAATTGGTATGCAATGCAGAAGAAAAGAGCTCCTAGTGAATCCTTTCTAACCAAATTAGCTGATTTAAAATCTGATTCAGTGATTTATACTCCAGTTGAAAAATTGTCATTAAGTAAATTATCAAATTTAAAAAAAGGAGATTGTCTTCGTCTTTCCGAATTTCATGAACATACTGCTTACTTAAGGGTTCAGAATAAAAATATTTTTCAATTAAAAAAAGTAAAAGAACAAAAAAAAGATTTCAATGAATTTACTATTTTGAATAAAGGAGATAGTTTTCCAAATTCTACAATAATCCCTCTAAAGAAAAATGATAGGGATAATGAAATTTATCTTCCTGAATGGGTAAGTCAAATTCAAAAAATGATAGCTTCTTTTAATGATCAACTTCTGGACATCCAAAACAAACAGGATGAATTGACCGATCAAATCTCTTTTAGTCATTCTCAAGGTAGAAAAGAGGAACTAGAAGAAAAACCATTTCATTTTATACATCAATTAGATCCTGTTCAGTTTTTTACAATGATTCAATATGAGCATCCACAACTGTTAGCTTTTTTATTTTCCTATTTAGAAGCCGCTTATGCTGCACAAGTCATTGATATGTATTCTGAAGAAATGCAAGCTGAAATATTACACAGGATTAAAAATCTACAGTCAGTTACTCCACAATTAATAAAAGATTCAGAATCATTGCTAAAAACCAAGATGAGTATTATTGAAAATGAACGATTTTGCTCTTCAGGTGGAATGGAACAAGTAGAAGAGATTATCCAGTTTTTTGATAAAGAAAGTGAAAAGCGTTTAGTTTCTCGTTTAGATGATACCGAAGCTGATATTCAAGTAGGTAGTTCAAAAAAAATATCTCGGATGAATTTATCTCAATTGAATTCACAACAAATGAAATTAATTCTAGAAAAGTTAGATGATAAAGATCGTTTAATACTTTTACATTATTTTAATGGATTAAATGTGACAGATTACTTAAACAGCCTGGATGATGAGGCAAGAACCCATTTACAAAATAATATTTACCAAATATCTAATGCTAAACCTATTGAAATTAGTGATTCTGTGACCAGAGTTTATCAAATTATTGAGGAGTTAAAGGAAGAAGGGATATTTTAACCTTTATAATTTTTCATTTATTCCCATTGATTTTTTGATATGATAGAGAAGTGTTGATAAAAAATGAGTAGAAAGTAAAATGAGTAATAGATTGCATTCTCTTTTTCCATTTGCAGTAAATAGCTTCTTAAGTAAATATACACTAAAAGAACTAGATAAACGATATTATCATATTATCTATTACCAGGATGCAAAGGTTACTATAAATGGACAGCAGTATAATGGATCGTTTATTTTTGGTGAAGCTAAGGATAACCAGTTAACAGCCAAAATCCAACAATTAAAAATAGCAAAAATTATCAACTTTGATCCAATTTTGTTTTCCAGTTATTCTTTAAATGAATTTGAAAAAAGTATTATAGATGACTTTTTTGGGGATTTTTCTATTATTCCATTGGTAAACAAAGACTCTCATCACATCAAATTAATAATCAATGTGTTGGAAGAGGAATTTAAAAAAAAAGCTAAAGGGTATCATACGATTATCCGGTCTCGATTGTTAGAGTTATTCGTTTATATATTTCGAGCTAAAGAAAATAATCAAAAACAGAATAATGCTGAACCTCCTATATTAAAACTTACAAATTATATTAAGAACCATTTTGAAAAAGATATTCAGTTATTAGAGTTGGCAGATTTACTAGGATGGAATCCCAGTTATCTGTCCAGAGTATTTAAGGAAAAAAATGGTGTGAATATTTTTTATTATATTAGTCAATTAAGGATTAGGGAGGCCTGTCGGTTGCTAAAAACTACAAATTTTTCGATTATTGAGATTTCTGAACAGGTCGGATTTAATAACCTTACTTCTTTTAATCGAACTTTTAAGAAGATAACAAATCGCTCTCCAAGAGATTATCGAGGTAATAAATAAGATTTTTATATTTATTTTTTATCACCTTTAAGAAATGGAGTTTCCAACATTTTTATAAAGTTTTGCCAGGAATCAGTCAGATATTTTTTTACTCCCAATTTTATAATTTGAGGCTGATCAGATTGAACAAGTGTTCCTAGCATCCGATCCCAGATAGAAAGGGTAGTTGAGTAATTAGAGTCACTTTCTGCAACAATAACTGAATGATGGACTCGGTGCATATTAGGTGTGACAATGATCCATCTTAAAATTCGATCCAACTTTTCCGGTAATCCCCAATTGGAATGGTGAAAGAGAGTAGATATATTCAAAACGATTTCATAAATCAACAACATTTCTCTATCTAGGCCAATAATCAAATAAATCGGAATTCTTGCCAAAGTTGAAAGAGTGATTTCAATTGGATGAAAGCGCACTGCAGAGGTTGAATTCATATAAATATCCGTATGATGAACCAGATGAAAAATCCAGAGCAGTCGAAAGCGGTGATTAAGCCGGTGCCAGGTATACATCCAGAAATCAAATAACAGATAACCAATCATAAATCTCACAGCCCATGGTTGATTGGCAATAAAAGGAAAGTTGATGATTCCAATATTTTTTTCTTTCATAAATTGAAATAGCCAGATTAACAGAGCTCCAAATATTAAGGTAATTAATATCGTGTTAACTGCGGCTAAAAAAAGGTTCGTTGCCGAATGAATCACCATTTTCTGGAATTTCCTGGATTTAAAATGGGGGAAGAAGGTCTCCAGCAGGAAGAAGATAAATAAACAACTGATTAAAATGATAACCTTAATATGATCAGAAGTATAATTAGCTATGGTCATAGATTTATCCTATTAATTCAATATTGCCCTGGCATTGTTTGATCAATTTATGAAAGTTCGGGAAGGTGACACCAGCAGCTTCAGCTGTCTCAATTGTGGTTTCGCCAGGAAGCATTAATCCAGCTAGAGATAATGCCATCACTACCCGATGATCATGGTGTCCATTAACATGACTTGCTTTTAGCGGAGCTGGTTTGATCAGCATACTATCTTCAAATTCTTCAATATTTGCTCCCATTTTGGTAAGTTCTTGAGTCATGACTGCAATCCGATCGGTTTCTTTAACCCTGGCTTGAGGAACATTGTAAAGTTTGGTTTCGGTTTCGGCAAAACAAGCCGCCACTGCTAAAGCAGGTAAGGAATCAGGTATGGCATTTAAATCAAATGCTCCTCCCTGCAAGGTATTGCCGGTAATGGTAATTTCTCCATTATCTAAAATATCAATCTTTGTTCCCATTTTAGTTAATATATTAAGGACTTCTTTGTCTCCTTGAGGATCACTGATATCCAGGTTTTTTAAAGTTATACATCCTTTACTAATTGCTGCTAAAACAGCAAAAAAGGTTGCACTGGAAAAATCGCCAGGGATAATCTGGTCAAATGCAGTATAGGATTGCCCGCCTGGGATTACAAATTTTTTATAATCTTTGTTTTCATATTTTATTCCTAATTTATCCAGCCACCAGAGAGTAATATCAACATAGGGAATTTCATTAAGCCGAGTTAGGCTGATAACCGTGTCTTGTTCAAACAAAGGAGCATTGATTAATAAAGAAGAAAGAAATTGTGAGCTTAATCCATCCAGTTGAGTCTCTCCTCCTTTGGCTCTGCCTTTTATGATAACAGGGACGGAGCCATTATTTCTTGTTGAGACTGTTTCTGCTCCTAGATTATTCAGCGCTTCCAAAATTGGTCCTACAGGACGCTTGCGAATTTGCTGATCACCAGTAAAGATGGTATAACCATCAACTAGGGCTGCAGTGGAAAGGGCAATCCGTAGAGTTGTGCCAGAATTACCTACATCAATTACATTTTCTGGAACAGTAATTTTTCCGCCAGTCCCTCGTATTTCATAACCATCAGCCATTGTTTTGATTTGAGCTCCCAGCAAAGAACAAGCCTGAAGTGCAGATCTTCCATCCTGAGAATCTAAGGGATTTTTTATGATGCTTTTACCTTTTGCTAATGTGGCAAAAAAACAGGCCCGAATGGTATGAGATTTTGAGCCTGGTATACTGACTGTACCAGAAATATTGGATTGACTGATTTTAAACTGCATTTGACATCCTGTATTCATTAAATTGAAAAAAGTTTATCAGGAAGGATCATTTCTGTCAATAGAACAATGATAATAATTTGAATGAAATAAAATCAAGAGGTGACCAGTTTCATTATTTTTCACCTGGAATATGAGCGTGAATATAATCGACAGTTTGCTGTGCATTTTTACCTTTAATTGTCATTAAAGCAAGCGATCACGGATAACACAAGAAGACACAAAAGAACAGATAAGAGAAAAAGGGTATAAAAAATCATCAGCCTGCAATACAACGTGGAAAACTCATTTTTCTTAAATTTTCTTTTCTGTGATCATATGTGTTCTTTTTGTGTTATCTGTGATCTATTTTTTTCAATATCGTTAATACAAAAAAATAAAGACACTAATTATAGTATTATTACCAAGAAAATTCAGAAATTCTTACTTTACAAGATTGACAGATTTAATGTATCGTATTATAACGTAGGTATTATTTTGAGTGTAAAATTTATAATTTTTAAAATAAAGGAAGGCTTATTATGTACGTACTTGTTTTTAACTGTGGTTCTTCTTCCATCAAATATCAACTGATTGATATTAATACTAAGGAAGCAAAATGTCGTGGATTATTAGAAAGAATTGGATTAACTGGTTCAAAGTTAACTCATCGTCTTGGTGAAGATAAACATATCATTGAAAAAGATATTGATAATCATGATATGGGAGCAAAAGTAATTTTTGATACAGTAACTGATGCTAAAATGGGAGCCATTTCTGATTTAGGTGAAATCAGAGTGGTAGGTCACCGAGTTGTTCATGGTGGTGAAAACTATTCTCAAGCTGTTTTGATAAACGGTGATGTTGAAAAAACAATTGAAGACTGTTTTGATTTAGCCCCTCTGCATAATCCAGCTAATCTCATGGGAATTCAAGCTTGTAAGAAGTTATTAGGAGATATTCCCCAGGTTGCCGTTTTTGATACTGCCTTTCATCAAACCATGCCTAAACATGCATATCTCTATGCTATTCCTTATGATTATTATACGAAACATAAAATTCGCCGTTATGGATTTCATGGTACCAGTCATAAGTATGTTTCTGAACGTGCAGCAGAAATCTTAGGTAAAAAATATGATGATTTAAAGATCATTACCTGTCATTTAGGAAATGGTGCTTCAATTGCAGCAATCAAACATGGGAGATCAGTGGATACTTCAATGGGATTTACTCCATTAGCTGGTTTAATCATGGGAACCCGTTCTGGTGATATTGACCCTTCTATTGTTCCATTTTTGATGAAAGCGGAAGAGTTGAATGAAAAAGATGTTGACACCATTATGAACAAACATTCAGGTGTTCTGGGTATATCTGGTATTTCTTCTGATATGAGAGATATTGAAAACAAAGCCTGGAATGAAAAAAATGAACGGGCTCAATTAGCTTTAGATATGTACCACTACCGTATTACTCAATATATTGGTGCTTATGCTGCAGCTATGAATGGGGTAGATGTGATTATTTTTACTGGTGGCGTTGGTGAGAAAGGCTCAGAAACAAGAGAAGAAATACTGAAAAACCTTTCCTATCTGGGAGTTAATCTAGATAAAGAGAAAAATAAACCACGTGGTGAAGAAATCATTGTAACAACAGCAGATTCTAAAACTATTGCTATGGTTGTACCAACCAATGAGGAATTAGAAATCGCCATGGAATCTTTAAAGATTGTAAATAAATAACTTATTATTTATACAGAATAAGGGGAAATAGCGATTTATTTCCCTTTTTTTTGCTTCATTGACTTTCTATTGCCTTTTATCGAAATAAATTGATCTTCTAATCATTACTTTTTTAATTAAATATATCGAGCTTATAAACTTTGAAACTCATTTTTTTAATTTTTTCCAGGATAAATTTTGTTTTTACAATTTTTGTAATATAATTATATGCATAAAATATCTATTTTTTTAGTGTTTTAAAAGAAATTAAGGAGTGTAATTACTAAAACACCAAAGCGGATTGAGATAAATCAAGCGAAATTATTAAAAATTTACTGTTTTGATTTCAAATGGAGGAGAGAATGAAAAAAAATCTGATTTTTATGTTGTTAATTTTTGCTGGATTGTCTCTGTTTTCAAAAGGAAACATTACCTGGAAAGCTGGTGCCCCACAATTTGTTCCTTACATGACTACTACAGGAAAGACCGGTTTTATTACTACTCCCAGTGCCTATTGTTCACCAATGGGAACATTAATATTTGGCCATGAATTAACTATTTCTTCCCGTTCACCAGTTGGGGTATTAGCTGTGATCAATAAAGTAACTTTTACTCCTCACTGGATTTTTGAGTTTGGATTCTCAAAGGAGTTGGCTTTTCTGGATAGTCCTTCTCCTCATTTTTACTTTGATAGTACTCCGTTTTTTATGCATTATAAGGTAAGGTTTTTAAATTGGAATCATGGAGCTTTAGCATTTGGACAGGATTTTGATCTGGTTCCGGATAACTCAGGAAACCCTTCCCGCGGATTAATGTCAACAACCATTTATGTGATGTTTACTGGAGTAACAGATTTTATAGGTTCTTTTAATTTTGGTTTTGGTAAAACTTTCTATTTTACTGATGTGCCGGATCTCTTATTTAATTTTTATATTTCTTGGGTTTACTCCTTTGCAAAGCTGGATCATCGCTTACAGCTGGTTCTTGATTTTTCTAATGCAGATTATCGGGCTGGAGAAGACCTATTCAAAGTTGCTCATGAAGATCGGGCTTATTTAAATTTTCAGGTCAGAGGAGTACCAGTTAAAACCAAACAATTTCAATGGACCCTCATGATGACATTTTATGATCTTTTGGATATGGGCGGTACTGCTGTTCCTGGCGCTGTTTATGTAAATTTTAACATGAGTATCGGAACTACTTTTAATATTGATTTGTATTAATGCAATTCATATTTATCAATATGAGATAATTATTGTCTCAGTATTTATTTTAAGCACTAAAAAACTGAGGTAAGTCAAGATTTTTTAAACCAAAGTTTTAGATTGTATTCTCTTTTTTATTTTTTTAACTATAATTAATAAAAAAGAGTATGACATGAAAAGAAAATTCTTTAAACATAAAATGAGCAAGTCACTAAGATTAAAATTTGTTTTTTTAATCTTAGTGGTAATTTTTTTGTCTTCCTGTCAATCCAGATTAAATCAGGATTATCTGACTACTGAAGAAAAAGAGTGGCTTAAGACTAATGGGAATCAATTAAAGTTAGCAATAGAATGTAATTACCCCCCTTTTATTTTTCAGAATCAAAATGGTCAATCTGATGGAATCTCTATTGATTATATAAAATACATCGAACAACAACTAGGTATCCAATTTGAAAGAACTCATTGTTCAAACCTTGCAGATGTTTTTGAAAAAGTGAAAAAAAAAGAATTGGATATTGTGACCTCTGTAAAAAAGAATCCTGAACGATCAAAATTTCTCCTTTTTACCCAACCATATATTAAAATTCCCACAGTTATTGTAGTTAATAGTCAAGTGAATGACAATTTAACTGTTGATCAACTGAATCATAAAAAGATAGCAGTTGGTAATCAATATGGGGTTCATAATTTCTTGATGAAACATTATAGTCACTATAATATTGTACCAGTTACTGATGATTATGTTGGGTTACAAAGGTTAGTCTTTAATGAAGTAGATGTTTTAATCGCAGATACTGGTACGATTTCTTATATAATTGATCAAACTGGAATCAGTAACATGCGGATTGCAGGGCAAGTAGATTATCAGTATGATTTAAGTCTGGCTGTTCGTAAGGATTTGGTTTTACTCCAATCTATTTTGAACAAAACCATCAACCAGATGCCGGATAAAACCAGAAGATCCATTAAAGAGAAGTGGATTACTTTGGAGATAACTCCTTTTTTTCTGACGAGAGAATTTTTTATCTTTATCTTTTCACTTCTGGGAGCTATTCTTTTTATCGTAATCTGGAATTATACTCTTCACATAAAGGTTAAGCAAAGAACAAAAGAATTAGCAGATTATAAAAATCATCTTGAAGAGCTAGTAGAAGCACGTACCTTAGATCTTACCAATGCAAATGAACAACTGACTGAAGCATTGGCCAATGTAAATACCTTAAGTGGTTTACTTCCTATTTGTTCCAATTGTAAAAAGGTCAGAAATGATGATGGCTATTGGGGAAGTATTGAAAATTATATTCAGCAACATTCAGATGCAGATTTTAGTCACAGTCTTTGTCCGGATTGTGCAAATAAATTATATGGTGATTTAGCTAACGAAAAGAAAGATAAATAAAATTGATAAGAGAAAAAACAAGAAGATAAAAGTTGTTTTATGAATGATCAAGTAGTTATTAAATCAGATATTATTCAGTTTAAAGATATGCAAGTAGCAGCAATTTTTACTGATTATCCGGAAGAAATCAGAAGTCGATTATTATTCTTACGAAACCTGATATTTGAGGTGGCTGCTGCCACACCTGGTGTTGGAGAATTAGAGGAAACACTGAAATGGGGTGAACCGAGTTACCTTACTTCCAAATCAAAATCTGGAACTACAATTCGCATTAATCAACGAAATTCAGATACTGAAAAATATGCTTTTTATGTGAATTGTAAAACTAATCTTATTGAAAGGTATAAAGATATTTTTCCGGGACTATTTCAATATGATGGAACCAGGGGAATCATATTTGATGTTCATCAGAAGATCCCTGTTGAGGAAGTTAAGCAGTGTATTTCAATGGCTTTAACTTATCATAAAAATAAGAGATAATCCGGTTAGCATATACTTTTTTGACCGTATAAATAGATTCTTAAGGAATAATAGATAATCTGCCCCAGCTCAAAGATAAGAGTTATGATGTAGTATATTTTGATCCTATGTTTGAAACAACTGATTACCTCAGCTTCCTCTATTCTTCCTCTGAAAACATTAGCAAATGGTGAAGTTCCTGACAAAAATGCTATCTCCCAAGCATGCAGAATTGCCAGGAGAAGAGTGGTGATGAAAGGGTATAAAAATGACAATCTTTTGGCTGATTTAGGATTTACTAGGCTGGGAACCAAGCAAAAAATTATTTATGGGTATATTGATGTAGGTGAGAAAGGCTAATTAAAACTTTGGCATAGTTTTTGCTAATTTTTGGAAAATATTTTTAGGAGTAACAAAAACTATGAAACACTTTTTATTAATTTTACTGGCATTAATGATAGCTCCATTAGGTTATGGACAATCGGTTAATGATTTGACTTTTTATACTGAAGTTTACCCCCCTTTTAATTTTGAAAAAAATGGGAAAGCCGTTGGTATTTCAGTAGATTTATTAGTTGAGATGTTAAATATAGTAAATGTGAGTAAAAACATTGATGATATTCGCATTGTTCCATGGGCACGGGGATATAATGAAATTCAGAAAAAAGATAATATTTGCTTATTTTCCATGACCAGAACAAAACAAAGAGAAAACCTTTTTAAATGGGTTGGTCCAATTGCTCCTACTAATACTTCATTATTGGCTTTGAAATCAAGAAATATACAAATTACAAAGGATGAGGATATTAAAAAATTTGTAGTTGGGGTGATCAATCAGGATATTGGAGAACAAAAATTATTAGAAAGAGGAATTCCAGTAGCTAATTTACAACCTACTTCAAGTCCTCGATCCATTATACAAAAACTAGAAGCAAAAAGAATTGATTTGTGGTGTTATGATAGTATTACTGCTTTTTATTTGATCAAGAGTAATCAGTTTAATGTCTCTGATTATGAAGTGATTTATACTCTTGCGCAAAATGAATTATTTTTTGCTTTTAGTAAAAATGTTTCAGACAAAATCATAAAATCATTACAGGATGCACTGGAGCAACTGGTAAAATCAGGTAAATATGACAAAATATTAGCTAAATATGCAAAATAAATACTAAAGGGCATCTTAAGATTACCTGGAGATGCCCTTTAGTATTAGTACTGATTTTTTCATGTTGACAGAAGGAATTATTTTTTTTATTATGTTATTGACAATCCAAATGGTGCTGGTAATTCTTTTCATTCATACATTAACAATATATTTTCTATAAGAAAATATTCCAATTCTTATGAAGCACTATTGATTTACTATCCCAATCTCAAATTCCCAATTATCGATAAAGAGGCATCCTTTTTGCTAATTCAGTATTAATTATAGAGGAGGCTTATTGTGAAAGTTCGATTACAGTTGTTTTTTAAAGATCGAATTGGAATTGTGGCTGAGATAACTGCCTTATTGGTAGATTATGATGTGAATATTACTGCTATGGAAGTCAATCGTAATTCAAATCATGCAGAAGTCTATCTGGAAGTTGAGGTAGGAAAGCAAAACCTTAATCGAGATGCTTATTATCATATGCTGAGTAAAATTTCAGATTTAAAAGAGATCAACTTTATTGAAACACTCCCTTTTGAAGAAAAGGAAAACCGGTCTCAGGTTATCTTAAATAATATCAATGAGGGGGTTCTTTCTATTGATAATCAGGGTAAAATTACCATGATCAATCAGTTTGCCCAAAAGATCCTGAATTGTAAACAGGATGAAGTGATCGGACAAGGCATTCAAAGTCTGAATTTGCCTGATTACTCCATTCTGGATTGCTTAAAAGGGAGAACTTTTGATAATCTGAAACAGGATCTGATTACTACCAATAAACGAATTCAGTTTTTTGCCTCAGGAAAACCAATCTATGACTCCAATCATCAAATTATTGGTGCTGTCGAGATAATGAAAGATATGAAGGATATTAAAGATCTGGCAAAAACCTTATCTCAACCCCAGCAAATCAATTTTAGTGATTATATTGGAAAACACACAGCTGTTTGGGAAGCCATTTCCTTTGCTCAAAAAATAGCTCAAACTGATTCTATTATTTCTTTACGTGGTGAAAGTGGGACCGGGAAAGAGCTATTTGCCAGGGCAATTCATACTGAAAGTTGTCGAACTGGTTCTTTTGTTGCAATTAATTGTGCTGCTTTGCCGGAAGCATTACTGGAAAGTGAACTTTTTGGTTATGTTGGAGGTGCATTTACTGGAGCAAAAAAAGAAGGAAAACCTGGTTTGTTTGAGATTGCTAATAATGGTACAGTTTTTTTAGATGAAATTGGAGAAATGCCTATAAATCTCCAGGCAAAAATGTTGCGATTAATTCAAGAACAAAGGATTCGTAGAATAGGGGGAGCCAAAGAAATTGCTATAAATACCCGGATTATTACTGCTACTAATAAAGAATTGGAAAAAATGGTTAAAGAAAAAACATTTCGAGAAGATTTTTATTATCGAATTAATGTATTGCCTGTTTATCTTCCTCCCTTGAGGGAGCGTAAAGAAGATATTCCCATTTTAGTCGAGCATTTTTTATTTCAACTCTCTTCCAAATTGGATCAACCCAATAAAGTGATGACAGAACAGGCTCTGGAAAAACTAATGTGTCACAACTGGCCAGGTAATATTCGGGAGCTTCGTAATGTAATTGAACGAGCAGCTATTCTTTCAGATGAAACAAATATTGATGAAAGTAGAATTGTTTTTAGTCATGAGATTACAGAAAACAGAAAAGGACTAAAAAAAATCATACTAACAAACAAAATCAAAAATCATTCTCTATCTGCTATGCTGGATCGTCATGAAAATAAAATTTTATCTGAAGTTTTGCAAACTTCTAAAAGTATCCGTCAAGCTGCAAAATCTTTAGGAATTTCCCATAGCACTCTTATCAATAAGATTAAAAAATACAAACTGGCAGTGGTTACAAAATAAACCACTGGTCAAAAATCTAACCACTGAATGGTTATTATTGGTTACAAAATAAACCATTACTATTAAAGTTATAATCAAATTGTAATCTTATAAAAAAAAATTTACTTTATAACCTTTATAAAAATTTTTCAAAAACTCAAAATTTGCAAAAATATCATCTTTTATCTCTCATATTAGGTTAAAACAATCATATAAACCCAAATTAAATTTCCGATCATGATTTCATTGGCATGCTGATTGCTAATTTAGTGTTCAAAGTACAAATTTAGGAGGATTCAATGATCGTTGGAATCTTGAAGGAGATCAAAACTGCAGAAAACCGAGTCTGCATGACTCCTGCAGGTGTCGAAATGATGACCCAATTTGGGCACCGGGTCTTAGTAGAAAAAGAAAGTGGTGTTAGAAGCGGATTTTCTGATCAGGAGTATATTGATCATGGTGCTGAAATTATCTATACACCAAAAGAGATTTTTGACCAGGCAGAAATGATTATGCATGTAAAAGAGCCTTTGCCATCAGAGTATGAGTTTATCCGTAAAGATCAAATTATCTTTACTTATCTTCATTTGGCTGCAAAAAAATCATTAACTCAAGCATTAATCAAAAGTAAATCAATTTGCATTGCTTATGAAACCATTCAAAAAGCTGACCAATCGTTGCCCTTGTTAACGCCTATGAGTGAAGTTGCTGGACGTATGGCTACTCAGCAGGGAGCAAAATATTTGGAAATGACGCAAGGTGGGCTTGGTGAATTATTAGGTGGTGTTCCCGGTGTAAATCCCGGTACAGTTGTTGTCATTGGAGGCGGAGTGGTTGGTGTCAATGCTGCTAAAATGGCTTGCGGTTTGGGGGCAAGAGTTTATTTGCTTGACCTGGATTTAGATCGATTACGCTATCTTTCTGATGTTATGCCAAGTAACTGTATTCCATTAATGTCCAATCCTGTAACTGTCCGGCAACTAATTAAAGATGCAGATCTGGTCATTGGCGCAGTTTTAATACCTGGAGCCAAAGCACCAAAACTCATATCTAAAGATATGCTTAAAACCATGAAAAAAGGTGCCATATTGGTTGATGTTGCTATTGATCAAGGTGGTTGTTTTGAAACTTCAAAACCTACTAATCATACCCAACCCACTTATATTATTGATGGTGTCATTCATTATTGTGTGACAAAT
Source organism: Spirochaetota bacterium (assembly GCA_022361115.1). Classification (GTDB taxonomy): domain Bacteria; phylum Spirochaetota; class GWE2-31-10; order GWE2-31-10; family GWE2-31-10; genus JAKSBL01. The sequence continues at coordinate 27,144 of JAKSBL010000019.1, forward strand.
ATGCCTGGTGCCGTACCCAAAACATCTACCATTGCTTTGACAAATGCTACATTACCTTATGCATTAGAAATTGCTAATAAAGGTTGGAGAAAGGCCATGTTAGAAAATGATGAAATAAAATATGGAGCTAACATCATCAAAGGCAAAGTCACTTATCAAGCTGTTGCTGCTGCTTTTGAGATGAAGTATACACCAATTGAAGAACTTTTAAATGAGAAGGCTCTTGCAAGTGTTTAGTAGTAAGAGCTCTCAATCAAAAATGATTAAAAATACAAACAAGACATTTTATGTCTATTGATATTGAAAGATAAACTATCTTTTTTATACAAATGAATCAAGAACGGTATTTAAGGTGAGAAAGGAAGTAAATTATGGAAAATATTATGCAAACAATTGAAATGGTTATTGGTAAAGTCGGAGCCTTTGCCTGGGGACCTCCAATGCTGATTTTATTGGTTGGAACAGGTTTTTGGTTAACTTTTGCTTTGAGAGGAATTCAATTCAGAAAGTTATGGGGATCATTGTATTTAGGACTCATTAAACGAAAGGATTCTGATCATGGTGAAGGGGACATCAGTCATTTTCAAGCATTAATGACCGCTTTATCAGCTACAGTTGGGACTGGAAATATAGCTGGTGTAGCCACAGCAGTTGCAGCTGGTGGTCCTGGTGCTTTGTTCTGGATGTGGATAACTGGCTTAGTTGGGATGGCTACGAAATATTCAGAAGCATTATTAGCTGTAAAATATCGAGAAAAAGATGAAGCTGGTAATATGAGCGGAGGGCCAATGTACTATATTTCCAAAGGTTTAGGTTGGAAATGGTTGGGAATGCTGTTTGCCATATTTGCTGCTGTTGCTGCTTTTGGAATAGGTGATATGGTCCAATCAAATTCTATTGCTGCAGCTGTCAACGCAACTTTTAATATCCCTCCATTAGTAACTGGAATGATTCTGATGGTTTTTACTGCACTGGTTGTTTTAGGAGGTATTAAAAGTATTGGTATGGTAACTGGCGTTTTAGTACCTATTATGATTGTCTTTTATATGGGGGGAGCTTTAGTAATCATTTTATTAAATATTTCTGGTGTTCCTGCTGCAATTGCTTTAATAGTAAAGCATGCCTTTACTCCTACAGCTGCAGCTGGTGGATTTGCTGGTTCTGCTGTAATGCTGGCAATGAGAATGGGGGTATCTCGAGGTGTATTTTCTAATGAATCTGGTTTAGGCAGCTCTCCTATAGCTGCTGCAGCTGCCCAGACAAAACATCCTGTCACCCAGGCTCTGGTTTCAATGTCCCAAACCTTTATTGATACTATCGTAGTTTGTACTATGACCGGTTTAGTGTTAGTTCTGACAGGTGCCTGGACAAGTGGTAAAACCGGAGCAGAATTAACAGTAATGGCTTTTCAAAAAGGTATTTGGGGAGGAAATTACATTGTTACTATTGGTTTAATTTTATTTGCATACTCCACTATTTTAGGGTGGTGCTACTATGGAGAAAAATCAGTAGAATATATTTTTGGTATTAAATCAGTCATGCCTTATCGTATCTTGTTTATTATCTTTGTTGGAGTTGGTTCAGTTGCACAATTAAATCTGGTCTGGTCTTTATCTGATACTTTCAATGGCTTAATGGCAATACCAAACTTAATTGGTTTGTTGTTATTAACACCAGTCATTGTTAAGGAAACGAATAAACATTTTCAATTAAAGAAGGAGGAACAAATAACTGGCAACAATTTAAAGAACTAAAATCCTTAGTTCATGTGTTATCAGGTTTTGATTTTCAAAAGACCATCATAAACATGGTAACCCTTTATTAAGGTATAGTCAGGGAGATAAATGAACTGGCTATCATTTAAGACAGAAGTCTTAAACACAGTGAGTTGGAGAAAGAATGATTTAAAAGCCCAGCGATCTGCCGGGCTTTTTTGTAAAATATCATTGTCAGGATGTATTGTAAGGGAGTTGTTTTGTGAAGAACACTAAAATATTGGTTATTAATTGCGGATCCTCATCATTGAAATATCAATTGATTAGTATGCCACAGGGTACTATGTTAGCCAAAGGCAATGTAGAACGGATTGGAGATATTAAAAAAGCTTTCATTTATCAAAAGACCAGTGATGGTAGAGAGCTCATCAAGAAATCTGGAGAAATGAAAAATAATTTACTACTTGCTGATCATAAGGCTGCTTTTCAGTATGTTATTGAAGCTTTAATTGAAAAAAAATTTGGAATTTTAAATGGTTTGAAGGACATAGATATCGTTGCTCATCGTGTTGTTCATGGTGGAGAACATTATCGCGATTCAGTAATGGTAACTAAGGAGGTTTTAAAGGTTATTGAGGATCTGTCTGATCTAGCTCCCTTACACAATCCGGCAAATGTACAGGGAATTCGTTCTGCTCTGGAAGTTTTACCTGGTGTTCCTCAAACAGCTACCTTTGATACAGCATTTCATCAAACGATACCAGAACATGCTTATCGATATGCTCTGCCAACTGAATTGTATGAGAAGTATAAAATTCGTAAATATGGTTTTCATGGAACTTCTCACCGTTATGTTGCCAATCAGGCTGTTCAAATGCTGAATCGATCGATTGAAAATACCAATCTCATTAGCTGTCACTTAGGAAATGGCTGTTCCATAACAGCAATTGCAGGTGGAAAATCTGTTGATACTTCCATGGGTTTTACCCCTTTGGAAGGATTAATGATGGGAACTCGATGCGGAGATATAGATCCAGCTATTATTCCTTATCTGGTTATGGATAAAGGGTACAATATTGAGGAAGTGAATACAATTCTCAATAAATGTAGTGGAGCATTAGGATTATTTGAGAAAACCAACGATATGCGGGATATTGTAGAAGCTGCTAAAGGTGGAGATAAAAAGGCTCAATTAACCCTGGATATCTATACCTATCGGATTAAAAAATACATTGGAGCCTATTGTGCTCTGTTGATTAAAGTGGATGCCTTGATTTTTACAGGTGGAGTAGGGCAAAATAGCTGGTTTTTAAGAGAGATGATCTGTAAGTATTTGCAGAATATTGGAATTCATCTGGATAAAGAACAGAATAAAATCACAGGTTGTAAGACTGGCCAGATTTCTTTTGATTATTCTCCCATCACAATCTTAGTTGTTCCAACAAATGAAGAACAGCAAATGGCAATGGATGCTTACCAGTTGGTTGGCACAAAAAAATTAAAGAAAGTGGTTTAAATTAGTAATCATTTTGAAAGTAAGGAAGGTAGTCACTAATAGCTGCAGAAAGACACTTAAATTATCGGGATTAGGATTTTGTTGGGTAATCCATATTTATTGTTCAGCCGTTGATTATTACAAAGTAGTCCAATAAAAAAAAATACACTCCTTTTGTATTTTATGTATTGATAAACAATCACTAATTGAAAGGTTTATCAAGTAAGATAAACCACACCCCTCCTATGAGAATCCACGACTTTCTGTGTCTTTCTGTAACTATTAGTGAATGAAAAGAAGAGATAAGATGAAGGTTTATTTAAGGATCAGATTATAAAAACCTTTTAATAATAACTTCTAACTTTTTTTTAGTTTTATCAGGCCAGTGCTCTTTTCCAGTCATGATAGCACCTTCTAATGCGTGATGACAGGAACAATCCTGCTCATTTATTTTTGGAATGATCTTACCTAATAATTTATGGGTAGCAGAAACATTTTTTTTAATATTCCCAATAACCATTTCAACTGTTACAGCTTCTTCTGATTCATGCCAGCAATCATAATCTGTAGAGAGAGCGATCGTTCCATAGCAAATTTCTGCTTCCCGAGCTAACTTTGCTTCTGGAATAGCAGTCATACCAATGAGGTCGCCACCAATTTGCCGATGCAAGTGACTTTCTGCTTTTGTAGAAAAAGCAGGGCCTTCCATACAGACATAAGTTTTATTTTTATGAAAGGTAATTCCTAATTCTTTTGCACAAGAAGAAAAGAGTTCAATCATATTTTTACAGAAGGGTTCAGCAAAGGCTATGTGCCCAACGATTCCTTCGCCAAAAAAAGTGGATTTTCTTCCTTTGGTTCGATCAATAATTTGATTCGGAAAAACCAGATGTGTTGGCAAAATTTCTTCTTGTAAACTTCCAACAGCACTTACTGCAATTAAACTGGTGACTCCAAGCTTTTTAAATCCATAAATATTAGCCTGGTGATTGAGTTCTGAAGGGAGAATAGAATGATTTCTGCCATGACGGGCTAAGAAAGCTATTTTTTTACCTTCTAGTTCTCCGATTAAATAGGAATCAGAGGGATCTCCAAATGGAGTTGTTATTTTTTCTTCTTTTATAATTTTTAAATTTTCAATTTGATATAAACCACTTCCTCCAATAATACCAATACTCACTTTTTCCATTATTATCCTCCAATATATTTTTTTAGTTTACCACTCAACAATCATACCACCCCAGCTTAAACCACCGCCAAAACCCAGAAACATCACTTTATCCCCCTGTTTTATCTTGTTTTGTTTGACCGCACTATCTAAAGCCATAGGAATAGATGCAGAAGAGGTGTTGCCTAAGAATTCAATATTATTTATAAATTTGTTTAAATCAATTGCCAGGATTTTTGAAATGGATTCGATAATCCTTTTATTGGCCTGGTGTAAAATGATCCAATCTATTTGCTCTTTATTTAATCCAGCATCTTGGATCATTTTTTTAGCTACCTTAGGAATGACACTGATGGTAAATTCATAGACTTTTTTACCAGTCATTTGAAAATAAAGATCATTTTCCCGATTTTTTATTGCCTTTGAAACAGGATTGACAGACCCGCCTGCTTGCTGGGTGATGAGATGAGAGCCATTCCCATCAGCTCCATAATTCAGGCTTAAAACACCTTTAGCATGCTCATCTCGTTGCAAGACGACTGCCCCGGCACCGTCACCAAATATCACACAGGTATTCCGATCCTGCCAGTTTAAAATTCTTGAATAGCAGTCCGCTCCAATTACTAAACAGTTTTGATAAATTCCACTTTTTATTGAACTATAACCATTTAATAAAGCGTACATAAAGCTGGAACAAACAGAATTGATATCATATGCAGGTATTTGGGAGCAACCTAGTTTTTTTTGAATAATAGGAGCAGTTGCTGGAATGGGAAAATCAGGAGTTGAGGTCCCCAAAACAATCAATTCCACTTCTTGTGGAGTTATTTGAGCTTTTTTTAAAGCCAGGCTGGCAGCTTCTGTCGCAATATCACTGGTTGATTGATTTTCTGCAACTACACGTCTTTCTTTAATACCGGTACGCTGAGTAATCCACTCATTAGTAGTATCTACCATTTGTTCTAAATCTTTATTTGAGATGACTTTATCTGGTAAATAACTGCCAGTACCTGTGATTCTTACCATTAAAAACTCCCTGATACATCGTAGATAAGTCAATTTCGAAATAGATTATAACACAATAAAAGGCAATGGAAATTTTTTTTAACTTTTTTTAAGTATGGTTCCATCTTTAAAATATAAAGAAGAATTGCTTTTAATTACTCCATTTTTTCTTATATTGATCCAGGAAATTGCTGATTAACTTTGCAACATCCTCTGGTCTTGAAGCAAATGTAATGTGGCCAAATTTTTGTTCGATGTGTACTTCACACTGAGGTGTTTTTTGGGCCATTTTATGAATAGTTCCGGGAAGAACTAAAATATCTTTTTTACTCCCTAATAAATAGACCGGACACTCTATTTCATTCAACCGGGAGTCCAGGTTTTTTCGGATAGTGATATGAAACTGATTTAGTACACTTTGTGGATCATTATACAGGGAGACTTCTCTGGATGTATTCATTAATTCTTCATTAAAATACCGATCAGTTAATAAGGGAATAGCTAGATAGGGAATTACAAAATTGAAGTTTAATGAAATAAAAAACTCAAAGCAGGTATAAAAAAATTTCTGAAACCAATTATAACGAAAATTGACAGAAGAATTGAAAAAAACAAAACTTTTAATTTTAGATTTATTTCTTAAATAAAATTCCAAAGCCATGATACCGCCAAAACTATAGCCAATTAGGTGATAGGTTTGAATACCCAATTTCTCAATTATTCCTTCCAATGCTTTTTGGTATTCTTTGAGCTGTTTTTCTGGTGAAAGGTGACTAATGGGAGAATAGCAGTGTCCAGGGTAATCTGCAAGTAAAATGTTATAATTGCTAATATGAGGGAGTAATATCTCCATCTGACATATACTGCCGTCAAATCCATAAAAAAAGATAATTGTTTCATAGGCAGGATCATTGACAATATACTGATAAGCGATGGTAATTTGATCGGTATGAAAAAGTTTAATATCCTCAGGTCGTTCAGGAGGGTATTGATTGGTAATTTTATTTTTGTTCATGGATTATCCAGGTATTTAATTAAATCTTTTAAAGTATTGATGGTTTCCTGTTGGGCGATTTTATCTACAATACGTGGGGCAACATCAATATGCCAGTCATTATCAAATTCTAAAGCTAAAAAAAGTTTGTCCAACCCTTTTTTTTGGATTGTCCATCTACCAAATATCTTGGTAACATGATGAAATTGACTATTTTTCAGTTTTTGATCTCTAACTATCTCTAACGGGGGATACCACTCAATATAATAAGTATCTCCTTTTTGATAAGTTGTCAGCTCAATATAATAGTCTCTATTTTTAAAAGGAAAAAAGTTGATTACAACATAGATAATATCATTGCCAGTTGAGGATTGTGCAACAGGCTGAAAAACAGTTGTCTTAGGAAAAACCTTCTGATATTTCTGATAATCCAGAATAAGATCGATGATTTGTTCTGGTGTGATATCTGATACAATGGTTTCTGCCCGATAGTAATGATTACCTGCTACCAGGAGACGAATATTACTTTTCTCTTTTTCTAATCGCCAGTTAATCTGGTCAAAATGGGAAGAAAAACCTGATATTCCGATTATCAAGAGAAATAAAATTGTTAGTATATATTTGGGCCGCTTATTCATTATTATTTAACTATACAATTGATAAAGTATGTGTTCTGTTGGCTGAATAGTAGTATTTTAAATAAAATCTGTCAATTGAATGATTCAAGAAAATAGGTTATATTAGGGGGATGCGAAATTAACTCTATCTACAATAAATCCTGGATGAAAATGTCATAAGTACAATGAAAAAAATGAAAGAAACAGAACTTTTTTTGCCCATAAAATCCTACTTGGAAGCCCAGGGATATCAGGTAAATTGTGAAGTCAATAATTGTGATATCGTGGCTACTAAAAAAACAAATATGATTATTGTCGAGTTGAAAAAACAGTTTTCTGTTCAGTTGTTGATTCAGGCAATAAAACGACAGGAAATTTGTGATTCAGTATATGTAGCAATTGCTGTTGCACCAGGAAAAAGGCAGCCTCCAAATTTAGGAGGAATATTAAAAATTTTGCGTCGTTTAGAACTTGGTTTGATACTGGTTTATTTTATGAAAACCAAAAAAAAATTAGAAGTTCTCCTTCATCCTGGTGAATATATCCGCTTTAAAAAGCACAAAAAAAAACGGGCAATTATAACAGAAATCAATGGCCGGTTTAAAGAATATAATTTGGCAGGGATGACTGTTAGAGAAGAACGAATTACAGCATATAAACAACAAGCAATACAGATTGCTTCCATTTTATTAGAATTAAAAACAGCAACACCAAAAGAATTGGTGAGTTGTGGGACAAGTAAAAAAACTCAACAAATACTATCACAAAATTATTATGGCTGGTTTAATAAAGTAAAAAGGGGAACCTACCGGCTTCACGAAGACGGGAAAAAAATATTGCAACAATATGAGGATTTAGTTGTTCATTTTAAAGAAGAATATGATAAAATAAGAAAAAAATAAAGCTTGAGAAATCTAAATCAGATTTGTTGATAGCAGAAAACATGGGAGTGTAGGCTGTACACCACTAATAGAAAGTGTCTTTAAAGCATTTTATTGGATTTAAATTAATCTAAGCTTATTTGTTTTTTTTAACGATATTAAAATACTTGGTTTTATAAATAAAGGAGAATAAATTGAAACTTTTAGGTGTTAATATTGATCATATTGCAACTTTGAGAAATGCTAGAGGAGAATTTTTCCCCCCCCTTTCTCATGCTGCCTCCATTGTAGAACAAGCTGGTGGAGATTTTATTACCATCCATCTAAGAGAAGATCGACGTCATATAAATGATGATGATTTAGCCCATCTTTCTCAAACAGTCACTACCTATTTAAATCTGGAAATGGCCTGTAATGAAGACGTGTTAAAACGGGCAATCGAGCACAAGCCTTTTAAAGCTACTTTGGTTCCAGAACGACGAGAAGAAGTGACGACCGAAGGGGGGCTGGATGTAGTGAATCACTTTGACAAGATCAAAGAATATGTCACTGCTTTAAAAGAAAATAATATTTTCGTTAGCCTTTTTATTGAACCAGATATCAAAGGGATTGATAAGTTCATGGAAACAGGGGCCGATGATATTGAAATTCATACTGGTGGCTATTCTCTGGCAACACCTCAGCAAAAGCCAGTTGTTTTAAAAAGGATATCTGAGTTTGCTCAAAATGCTCAAAAAAAGGGATTGAAAATTTGTGCAGGCCATGGTTTAACCTATCATAACATTAGCCCGATCTGTCAGATCAAAGAAATTGAAGAATTTAATATTGGTTATTCCATTATTGTCCGTTCAATTTTTTCAGGATTAAAAAACGCTGTAAGTGATATGAAACGCTTGATCAAAGAAGCAAACTAAACAATGATTTTAGGAATTGGAATTGATATTTGTGAAGTAGATCGCTTTAAACGATTAGTAAATGAAGAAGCTTTTTTGCAGAAGGTTTTTACACCATCTGAGATTAGCTATGGAAAGAAGTATAAACATCCTGCTCCTGTATTTGCGGTACGTTTTGCAGCTAAAGAAGCTTTTGTTAAAGCAATTGGAACAGGTATTCGGGATGGTGTTTCTCTAAAAGAAATTGAAGTAATAAAAGATAAATTTGGAAAACCCGATTTACAGCTGCATGGTAAAACAAAAGAAGTGTTTTCCGGTTTAGGCGGTGGTGAGATTTGTATTTCACTCAGTCACGAAAAACATTCAGCCGTGGCTGTAGTCATCATCGAGAAAGAGATAAAATATGAGTGATGTGCAAAAATTTATTCCAAAATTGACTTTTTTATCTAAAAAACCTATTATTTGTCCAGTTTGCCAGCAAGAATTTTATCATGAAAACATGATGTCTGGTGGAGGAAGATTAATTGCTGAAGATATATCGGACAAATTACATCGGAATTATAAACCAAGTCAGAAATTTGGCAAGGTATACCCATTGATTTACCCGGTTGTGGTCTGTCCTGATTGTTTCTATGCATCCCTGCCAGGTGATTTTGATAAAATTGAAGAAGATATGGCTGCTACACTTAAAATGAAAACACAGGAACGAATTGATTTTGCCAATCGCCTTATCGGAGGAGTGATTGATTTTTCCCGTTATCGAACATTAGAATCCGGAGCAGTGAGCTATGTTTTAGCTGCTGAATGTTATGACTCATTTAATCCAAAAATGCTGCCAGTTATTAAACAGGCAATTTGTTCTATCCGGGGTGCTTATCTTTTTGAGGATTTAAACAAAGAAAAACCAAATCATTATTTTGATTATTTGACAGAAATGTTCTATAAAAAAGCTCTTTTCTTTTATCAGCATGCAGTTGATTTAAACCAAAATAAACAACAGATTATGGAGAACATGAAGACTTTTGGTCCAGATCTGGATAAAAATTATGGTTATGATGGCATTACTTATTTAATTGCAGTCTTAACATATCAATATAAACCAAAAGAAGATCCTGAAATACGGAGAGCTGATTTAGAGGAGTCAAAATTGCTCTTTGGGAAATTATTTGGTATGGGAAAATCCAATGTGGACAAACCAAAAGAAATATTGGATAAATCCCGTGATTTTTATGAAATGATTAACCAGGAATTAAAGGCGCAAAATGCCTAACATAAAATTAATCCTATCCTATGATGGTACTGATTTTGCAGGTTTTCAATCCCAGGTGGATCAAAGAACTATAGAGGATGAACTGAAACTAGCTATCAGAAAAATTGAAAAAAAGGATAAGGTAACCATTTATTGTGCAGGCCGTACAGATACAGGTGTTCATGCAGAAGAGCAGGTTATAAATTTTTACACTGAACAACAAAACATGGAGCCCTTTAATTGGATTATGGCTATGAATTCATTATTACCCCATGATATCCGAGTGATTCAATGTGAGTTAGTTGCCAATGAGTTTAATGCTCGTCGTAGTGCAATTAAAAGGGAGTATTGGTATCATCTTTATAATGGTCCTTTTATCTCGGCACTTCAATATCGTTATGCTGCTCACTATCCAAAAATATTATCTTTAGACAAGTTACAGCAGTATATTCCTTACTTTATTGGGGAACATGATTTTACTTCTTTTTGTGCATCCACTGATAGCTCTTTTTCAAAAGTGAGAAGGATTGAATCCTTTTTTATTGAAAAAAAGAATGATCAGTTTATATTTAAAATAACCGGCAATGCTTTTCTTCACCATATGATCAGAACAATTATTGGAACCATATTAAACATGGTGAAAAATGATGAAGATCCAGCAAAAATTGAGAAGCTTATAAAAGTAAAAGATCGAAACCAGGCAGGACCAACCTATTATGCCTGCGGATTGGTATTAAAACGTGTGTACTATTCATGACAACAGCTAATAAAGAAATTTTAAAGCAGTATTTAGCAGATATTCCTCAGGTAGCTGACAAAATCAATCAGATAGGACAGCTTTTGAATTTTTTACTAACAGAAAATCAGAATCTTAATTTAATCTCTAGAAAGCTGGTTTTTGCAGATATTGTTAAGGATCATGTTTATGACTGCCTATCTGCAGTTTCCTATTTTACTTCCTATTCTGCAATCACAGACTTAGGCAGTGGTGGAGGGTTTCCAGCACTTTTGTTAGCCATTGTATTTCCCGATAAAAAAGTAAATTTAGTAGAAAAGAGTGTAAAAAAAAGTCAATTTTTAAACAAAGCAATTCAACATTTAGAATTGAGAAATGCACAGGTATACGAAAAAACTTTGATGCAAACTTCCGAGGACCTTGATATTCCATGTGATGTCATCACTTGCCGGGCATTTAAATCAATTGTGGAAATACTGAACTTTACCAGGAAATTTTTTCATCATAATGTCAGTTATCTATTGTATAAAGCAAGAATGGAAACAATTGAGAGTGAGTTAATTCTGGCTGCAAAGAAGTTTTCTATTCAATATGAAATTCATAGGGTGGCAGCTTTATTAGAAAAAGAACGACATATGGTTATCTTAAGGAAAAGCAGTGACAAAATATAGAATATCTTTTTTATTCATTTTTTTATTGTTAGCCCTTCTTGGCTGTCAGAAAAAACAAGAAGTCTATTTCTTTCATAATAGCCCCGGTTATGCCCACTTTATTTATGAGCAGCAAAAAGAAATTTTTGAAGAAAACCATCCTGATATAACTTTGAGAATCATACAAGCTGATGAGGAGCAATTAAAATCAGCATTAGCAGCCAATGAGGTTGATGTACTCCATTATTCAGCAGAGATTTTAACAAATCCGGATTTAGCTAGTTATTTGTTAAATATTGAATTGTTTTTTTCAGCTGATGAAATAAAAGCTCATCATCAACAGGCTTTACAAAGTTTGACAGTGAATGACCGCCTAATAGCTCTGCCAGATCAATTTTATGATCATGTGATTCTCTATTATAACCAAAATTTAGGAGTAACCCTTCCGCATAGCAGTAAAAAATTTAAAAACCTTCACAGACAGTTAGTTCAACAAGATATACCGTATCTACTCACTTACAATCAATTGGATCCTTACTTGTTATATCCATTTATTAGCGGAGCTGGAAAAAAAATAGAAGATCGATCAGATTTAAAGAAATTTTTTGATAAAAAAACTTATAGTGCTTTACAATTTCTTAATCTATTGATATTTAATAAATGGATCCCTAATCAGTGTGATGGCCAGCAAGCACGAGATTTTTTTCTGAACAGCAAAAGTTTCATGTTAATAGATTACGCTCATTTTTACCCTTTTTTAGCAGAAAAACTTGGCGGGCAATTGGGAGTGGCTGATTTTCTTCCCTGGATAAATTCAGAAATATCTCCAAAATCCTGGGCTAAAGCTAATGGTTATGGAGTTCCAAAGAAAATTAGTGAAGGGAAATCTGTTTTAGTGAAAGATTGGATTCAGCAAATGACCAGTCCAGCTGCTTTAGCAGAGTGGGCAAAACTGGGAAGGTTTTCTTCCCTTGCATCTGAGTTAAATAATAGCCAATCAGTTATATATCAGCTATTAAATCAAGCTCATATCAAGCCAAAACAGGAAATATACCATATTTATTTTAAAGCAGTGCTGGATGAAATAAATGGTTTATATGAACAACATTATTCATATCCAAAAGTTTTAGAAAAAATACAAAACAGTATCAATATTTTATTGGAGCAACAAAAATGAACTCTCCTTTTACTCAAAGAATAATAGCTATAATAAAGGCCATTCCCAAAGGGAAAATTGCAACCTATGGAATGATAGCTGCTTTAGCTGGCAATCCCAGAGGGGCCAGACAGGTGGTTCGGATATTGCATACCTTTAGCAGTAAAGAACAATTACCCTGGCAAAGGGTGATCAATAGTAAGGGTAAAATTTCTCTCCCCAATCCTGATGACTATTTGAGACAAAGAGAATTATTAGAGGCTGAAGGGATAGAATTTGAAGAAGATGACCGGATAGATTTGGATCAATTTCTCTGGCACCCGATTATCAATGAGAATGATGAAAGCTGGCTTTAATGATTAAAAGAATTTTCCTTACTTTAAGCTTCTTAATCCTTTTGAGCAATATAACTTTCCTCTTTTCTGCAGATCTAAAAAAGTGGAGCCATTATTATCATCAAAAACAACCAGTTTTTCTTCATCCAGACAGCTATTTATTACTATTGCTCCTGCAAAAAATCGATTCTGAATTTTATGCTGCAAATATTCTTTCACCAAGAACAGATCTATTAACCATTAGTCCCTTTCGGCGTATCTACAATCGAGAAGATTATGCAAAAGATCTGGTTATGAAACCTCTGCCACAACCACCTGTCGGGGAATATTTTAATTCTTCTTATTCAGTTAATCCTAAGTATCAAAAATACTTAGAAGAACCCTGGGATGATTTAATATTGAAAGCTTTATACTCTGATCTTTTAGGATTTACTGATCGTGATTTTTATTTGATCTATAGTTTGAGAAGCAATACAGGTGATTATACAGATACTCATGTGCTCTTAGCACTATTATTAGTTAAGGAAAATCAGGGTTATAAAAAACAGCGATTAGAAACAGGAATTACAAAAATCGTGAAAACACTTTTAAAGAAACAAAAAAATCAACCTGATAATATTGATTTATTTGCCGAAAGAATAGTTTTTCTTTACTGGGCAGGTTATGGTCACAAAATTAAACCAGAATGGATTGACAGGATAAAAAAGATGCAAAATCCTGATCAAGGTTGGGGAGATGATGGCTCTGATGCCCATGCGACAGGTTTAGCCCTTCTTTCAATAGCTTATTTTGAGGAAGGTAAACGGAAACAATTTTTTTATTAGGTATAAAACAGGAGAATATTTTGAAAGATTACCAATGTTATTTGTTTGATGCTGACGGTACATTAATGGATACTATGGATTTGATTTATCAATGTTTTAAAAATACCACCCAGCATTATGTCAATAAAGTTTTTGATAGAGCAACTGTTCTTTCTTATGTTGGCTTACCTTTTTTGGAACAGCTGGAAAAACTGATTGGAAAACAAAGTGATCAAAAAGCAGAAGAAATATTAAAATTTCATAAAGAGTATCAACTCAGTATTTATCAAAATTATTTAAAACTCTATCCTTATGTCAAAGATACTCTAATTGAGTTGAAAAATAAAAATAAAAAGCTTGGAGTGATTTCATCTCGAGAACACAGAACATTGGATTTGTTTTTAAAGCAGTTTGATATCTTTCATTTATTTGATATAGTACTCAGTCCTTCTGATTGTGCCAGACCAAAACCTCATCCTGACCCGGTGCTCCTTGCTTTGCAAAAACTATCTATCTATCCCACTGAAGCTCTTTTTGTTGGAGATGCAGTTTTTGATCTGGATTGTGGCAAAGCAGCAGGTGTGGATACTGCTCTGGTTAGCTGGAGTCACCTAATTTTGGATGAATTGAACAATCCGCCTACATGGTTATTAAAAAATTTTCATCAACTTATTACTTTAGAATAATGAAGTGTTTGTAAAAATAGCCACATTTATAGTAAATTTTGGTTGAAAACTTTTTAATCGACATTTTTTTGCAAACACCAAAAAATATTTATTTTAAAAGAGACTTTAGTATTAGTCATTTATTTTAGTTGAGTTATAAAAAAAAAGTAATATAATTAAAGTTATTCTACAACTTCTTCTGTAAGGGGTAAGGAGAATAATATGATGAAACACAACCTCCAGATTCTACTAATCGAAGATAATCCTGATGATATTCATTATATGCTGGAGTTGTTTTCCATCTTAAATAATGAGGCGCTTAATGAGTATCAGTTCAAAGTTATTACAAAAGGGACTATAAGCGATTCTCTTGATTATTTAGTTGAAAATCATGTGGATGTTATCCTTTTAGATCTTGCCCTGCCAGATAACCGGGGAATAGAATGCCTGGAAAAATTTGAAGAAATTATTTTTGAGATCCCTATTATTGTTTTAACAGGCTTAAATGATCAAGCTTTAGCGAAAAAAATGGTTCGTTCCGGTGTAGAAGATTTTTTGATTAAAGATACAATCAGTAAAGAATTATTACTAAGAACCATACGATTTTCAATTGAACGACATAAAATGTTGTTTATGTTAAAGCAATTAGCTGTTATGGATGACTTAACAGGTTTGTACAATCGAAGAGGGTTCTATACCCTGGCACACCATCATTGTAAACTGGCCAAAAGAAGAGAGGCTAATGTTTTAATTTTTTATATTGATATTGATAAAATGAAACAAATTAATGATAATCATGGACATAAAGAAGGTGATATTGCCATAGTTGATACAGCAAATATCTTAAAGGAAAGCTTTAGAGATACAGATATTATTGCCCGTATTGGGGGAGATGAATTTGTGGTTTTAGCTATAGAAGCTCATGCTAATCACAGAAATATGCTATTAACCCGCTTAGAAGATACACTGCTGCAATATCAAAAAAATAATAATCGTCTGTTTCAGTTATCTCTCAGTTATGGGGTGGAACATTATATCAACGTAACCCATACCCAAATTGATGAAATCTTAGAAAATGCAGATAATAAAATGTATGAACATAAGCGGAAGAAGAAGATGGCTGAAGAGAGAAAACCTTAGTACTGCTGGGGGAGTTTTTTCTTAAAACTTAAAAGGACTTGTCGTTGATTTGTTTTTATCTCAAATTGATAACTGAGTTCTTTCTTTTTTTTCACTTGATAAATCAGACTGATGATAAAAAGCGGTAGCCCGACACAGAACAGTATTGATCCAAGAACTGTTAAAGATAGCCCTAAAAATCGGCAAATCAAAGTTGGAATAGTTGCATT
Organism: Spirochaetota bacterium; assembly: GCA_022361115.1. Lineage (GTDB taxonomy): Bacteria > Spirochaetota > GWE2-31-10 > GWE2-31-10 > GWE2-31-10 > JAKSBL01. The sequence continues at coordinate 42,855 of JAKSBL010000019.1, forward strand.
TGTCGAGAAACTCACTACTAAATTGGTTATACCAGCTATTGTTATTACATCACCACTAATAAATAATAAGAGACCAGGATAAAAGAGTTTATTATTTTTAAATGGTTTTTGTATATCTTTATCTGTTTGAGTTTGTTGAGTTGAATCATTGCTGAAGGAGAGAATGATTTTAGTATCAGGATTGCCGAGTTTCAAGTTTGCAAAACCTGAAAAAGAGAGGCATAATAAAAAAGATATGAATAGCAACTGTTTGATGAATTTTATGTTTGAATCCTCAAAATTTAAATATTTCAGATAAAATATATCATAAAAGTCTGCTATTGACTATAAATAAAAAGTAAAAGTATATTATTCTTATGCGTATTGATCGAATGTTATCCATTATCATTATTCTTCTTAATCGGAACCAGGTAACTGCCAGAGAATTAGCAAAAGAATTTGAAGTTTCTATTAGAACTATTTATCGAGATATTGATGCAATCAATCTGGCTGGTATCCCTATTGTACCGCAAGCTGGAAATAGGGGTGGATATTCCATTTTAGATAATTATAAAATTGACCACCGTTTATTATCATTAAATGATCTGACTGCTATTTTATCTTCATTAAAGGGTTTAAATATTACTCTGCAAAATAAAGACTTTTCTCAAACCATTGAAAAGATCGAAAGCTTGGTGCCAGGAGAGAAGCAAGCAGAATTAAAGGATTCATTAAATAAATATGTCATTGATATAGTTCCTTGGGGATATTCTGAAAAACAGCGACAGATTATAAAAGTGGTTTATCAGGCTATTAATGATTGTCAGGTTTTAAAATTTTGGTATGTAAATGCTAAAGGGGAAAAAACCAATCGTTCTGTTGAGCCAATCACACTGATCTTAAAAGGAAATCTCTGGTATTTATTTGCTTATTGCAGGCTTAAAAGTGATTTTCGTTTTTTTCGTTTATTTCGAATGAAAAATTTAGAAATTCTAAATAAACATTTTGAGTGGAAAAATATTTCTTATTTAAACTATTTTAATAAAATCAATGTTCAAGAAGAAGAAATTAATATTTGTCTGAAATTTAAACCTCAGGCCATACAAATTGTTGAAGAGTTTTATAATGATGATCAAATAAGCCTACTCGATAATGGATATCTGCAGGTAGATGTCACCTGGCCGGAAAGCGAATGGGTGTATCAAACGATTCTTTCTTACGGTGACCTTGTTGAGGTGCTGAAACCGGAAAAAGTTCGACATAAATTAAAAGAAAAATTAATGAATATGATGAGCTATTATCAATAATAGTAAAGTGATTATGGAGAAATACAGTGGTAGTGATTATTCATGGTGATATCAATCAGGGAAAAACCTCAACTCTTCTATCGTTATATTATAAAAACAGGGATGGTGATGGATTTGTGCTTTTAAAGAAAATGATTGAGAACCAGCATAATGGTTATCAAATTATGCACCTCTCTACAGGACGAGTTATCCCCTTTGCTGTTCCCAGTAAGAGTAAACCGGATCACTGGAATGAGGTTTGTCAGCTAGGGAAGTATAGTTTTCATTCAAAAGGTTTTCTTTATGGTCAATATATTGTCGAAAAAATGTTGGAAACCGGAGTCTCTCCTTTTTATATTGATGAAGCAGGGCAACTGGAAATAAGTGGAAAAGGGTTTCATTATGTTATCCAGCGGTTAATGTCTTTAAATAAACCACTATATCTTTCGGTTCGGAATAAATTTGTAGGCGATGTAATCAAATGTTTTAATATTAAAAATTATCAACTAATAGAGGCCAGTGTTCAATCCTGAGAACCTGACAGGTTTATAATATATCTTGCTTTTTTTTGGATTCTGTGACAAAATTGGCTCATGAAACGAATATCTGCAGTTTTTTTTGTCTTCTGGTTTTATAATCTCGTTTTTACTCATGAATTATCTTTTTTATACATGGCACAAGCTGGATATCAACCTGCTGCAATCTTAAATCGAGTAGAGTCCTATTCTTCAAAATATGGAAATAAAGTCAAGGTTCATTTTGTTGAATATAAAGATCTATATAATAAAATCATCACCTCAGCTCAGTCAAAGAAAGCCTTGTATGATGTAATCTTAGTTGATCTGATCTGGACAGGAGATTTTGTTAAAAATCATATTATTATTCCTTTGAACTCCCAGCAAACAGATATTGTAAAAAAAGGAATAATACCTGAAATCTGGCGGCCTTTTGAACAACAAAAGAAGATTTGGGCCGTTCCTTTTTTAGCAAATTTTCAGCTTTTTTATACAAATATGTCTTTATTAAATCAGGCTGGATTTCGTCATCCTCCAGCAACCTTAACACAGTGGGTGGAGATGGCTAGAAGAGCCAAAGAATTAGATATTGTAAAATATCCGATATTTGATTCCTGGAATAAGCAGGAGGTTTTAGTTTGTGAATATGTCTGGTTATTAGGTGCTTTTGGTGGTTCACTAATGGATCAACAGGGAAACATCAACTTATTAACTAAGGAAAATTATCAAACTCTGCAATTTATGGTAGATTTATTGGAAGAGGGATTAATGAATCCCTATGCCTTGCAATCTGATGAACTCTTTGCTGCTGATGTTTTTGCTTTACAGGATTGTGTGTTTACTACAAATTGGACTTTTTTGACCGGAGTTTTACAAGAGAGTTCCTTTGAACAAAGGTTCTACTGGCAACTCAGTTTAATCCCAGCTTCAAAAGAAATAGTTGAGGCGGCCTCCAAAATTGCTCAAAAGACTTCTACTATCAGCGGGTTTCAAGGATTGGCTGTTACTGAAAATTCAGATAAAAAAGAATTAGCCTGGCACTTTATTGAGTATTTAACTTCGCCAGATTTTCAAAGAAAGTATTTAAATGAAATGTCTGTTTGGAAAGAGGTCTGGGAAGAAGAAGGAACCATTACCATTGATCCCCATATAAAAGTAAAGAAGAATCAAATTTTAGGAGTTCAGCATCGGCCGATTCATCCTCGTTATATGGAGATTAGTACTATTTTACAAAAATGGGTTACTTCAGCCCTGCTTCAGGAGTTGTCAGTAAAAAAAGCTCTACAAAATGCCCAGGCTCAGATTAATCAATTATTAAAAAAGTAGTGATCTATGAAAAAAATAATCAAGCGAAATCAATTAAAAATATCTGCTAAATTGATCCTTTTTTTCATTGTTTTTATTTTGTTACAGGGAATTCTTTCTTTAGGTTTGGTCACCATATTATTTTCCCGTTCTAACAGAGATAGTTTTCAAGCTCAAATGGACCGTAGTTTAGTTGGGATTGAGCAGTATTTAGAACAAACCATCACAGACTTGAACATTAAGGCAGAGTTGTTTTCTGGCCAGGAAAAAGTAATAGATTATACAGAATATGGTTTAACTAATCTTTTAAAAAGGGAATTGCAGATTTTAAAAGGATCATTAGCTATTCATGGGATTGGAATTTTTTTAGAATCAGGGAAAATTCTCACTCATACAGGTAATCTTCCTCAAATATCAACTCGTGTTGATTCTTATTTAAAGAAAGATTCTGATACCAAAAGTTATTTTTTTGTTGCTGATACAGAAGATGAAATATTTCTCGTTGTTCTTTCTTCTATATTTCGGGGTGATAATCAAATGATTGGAGTAATTAGTTTATATCAAAAAATTGATGAACAATTCTTAAAAAGAGTAGAAAAAATTACCAATTCACAGGTGGTCATATCTTATCATCAAAAAATTATCTATAATACTAATGATCCAGTCGATTATTCTGCTATTTTTAAGGATAATAATTTTTTTCTGGAAAAAAGTAGAAAGACTCAACAAATAGGACAATCCATTGTAAGTTATATCCCAACTTCTGTTTTAGGAGAACCAGAAGGCAAGATTATTTGTTTTATTGATACAGGCGAAGCAATACAGCTTATTAAACGGTACAATCAAATATCTGTTTTAGTGACCTTGATCATTTTAAGCCTGGCACTGTTTATTGGCTTGCTTTTTTATCGGGCAACCTTTCATCGTCCTTTTCAGAATTTGTTAACTGGGATTAAAAATATTTCCAGTGGTATGTTAAAACAAAAAATTCCAGAAAGCGGTAATGATGAATTTAGTGATCTAGCCAGAGCTTTTAATCAAATGCGACTTAATTTGATCAATCGGGAAGAGGAAATTTCTCAACTCTCAAACTAC
>JAKSBL010000612.1 GCA_022361115.1 Spirochaetota bacterium
ATAGGGTTCCAAAATATTTTTGGATTGATCAATAACTGCACAAGTTCCTGCTTTAATAATCCATCTCTCTTGGTCATCACTAGGGAGTAAAGGTTTTTCCGTCACCAGATGATTAAAATCAGACATAAATTCTATCATTTCCGGTGATTGCTGATGATGTAATAAGTGGTGCAGTGATGATAAAACCCTTTCTTTTCCAATGCCGGTAATAAAGACCAGGATTTGCTTTTTAGCAGTAGAATAATAAAAAGTATGAGAATTTATCTTTTTAAATGCATAGGTTGATTGATTAATGAGAGCATTGGCCTCTTTTTTATGGGCAAAAAAAATGAGAACTTTTTTCATTTTATTTTAATAAAAAAGTATTAATCTATTTTTAATCTATGAACTTTCTTTTTACCAGACTTTAAAATAACTCCGGTATCTTGTAAAAATTCCTGGTTAATAACTAATTGATCGTTTTCAATTTTTTGGTCATTAATTCTCAATCCACCCTGTTTTATTAAACGGCGAACTTCTCCTTTTGAAGAACAAAGGCCGGATTCTACAAAAATATCTAAGACCTTGATCCCTTCTGCTAAACGCTGTTTGGATACTTCTGTAAAAGGGATCATATCAATATTATCACCACCACCAAATGCAGCTTGAGCACCGGCTTGCGCTTTTTTTGCTTCTTCTTCACCATGAACAATCTTAGTCACTTCATAGGCAAGAATTCGTTTTACCTCATTTAATTCAGCTCCTTCCAGTGCTTCATATTGTTTTATTTCTTCCACTGGAACAAAAGTATAGAATTTTAAAAACCGGATTGTATCAGCATCAGTCACATTGATCCAGTACTGATAAAAATCATAAGGAGAAGTGAGTTCTGCATCTAAAAAGACAGCACCTTTTTCAGTTTTTCCCATTTTTTTACCATCAGAAGTCATAATCAAGGGAAATGTAAGACATTCTACTTCAGTTGACCTTTCAATACGACGAATCAAATCTACTCCTGATACCATATTTGCCCATTGATCATCTCCTCCGATTTGCAAATGACAATTTTGCCTTCGATAGAGTTCCAGAAAATCATAAGACTGCATAAGACAGTAATTAAACTCTAAAAAAGATAAACCATGCTTGAGCCGCTCTTTATAGGTTTCAAAAGAAAGCATCCGGTTTACACTAAAATGTCTTCCAATATCTCTTAAAAATTCTAAGTAATTTATATTTCTCAACCAATCAGCATTATTCAGCATTAGTCCATTTTTTCCATCAAGATTGATAAATTGTTCCAACTGTCGCTTAATTTTCTGAGCATTTGAATCAATTTGTTCTACAGTGAGCATTCTACGGGCTTCTGTTTTACCAGAGGGGTCCCCAATCATGGTAGTACCACCACCAAGTAAAGCGATTGGTTTATGTCCTAATCTTTGTAGATTGGCCATTGCCATGATGGGAATCATATGGCCTACATGTAAACTAACTGCAGTAGCATCAAATCCACAATAAAAAGTTACCTGACCACTGGCAAACATTTTTTCTAGATTTTCTTCATCAGTACATTGTTGAAAAAAACCTCTTTCTTTCAGATAAGTCAGACAACTCTTATTCATTTTCTACTCCAAAAACATGTAATTTTGCTGAATAATCTACCATATATATAAGGAATATTCAATGAAATTCATTGGAAAAATGCAACTGTCAGTTTCCCGGAGTTCATTGCCGGAGAAAATCCTAATTCCTTCCCCATTATGTTTATCCGTGAATTCTTCAATTTTACCGAAAAACTGACAGGGAGAAAAAATGGGGGAATTATGGTTTATACCGGCCTTGACGGGATTGTTCATATAATAAATCAAACTGACCACTTTCTTTAAACTTTTTTAAACTTTGATTAAAAATTTTTAACAATTCCCTGGTGCCGTCACTTTTTTTAGAAAGAATCAAAGTTAGAGAGTTTTTCACTATTGGTTTTGGATGATGGGTTATTTTATTGCCGGTTTCTTCATCAAAAATATCATTAATCAAAGAATATCCGACTTCTTTATTACAGACAAAAACATCAAATCGCTTCTCAATCAGTTTATAAAAGTTTCTCTCATCATTAAAGGTATAATCAACTTTTAACAATCCCTTTTCTTTTGCCTCATTAAAATCTTCTCCATAATTATATTCTAATGTAGCTCCTATGGTGATATCCTTCAAATCGCTAACTGTTTCCCAGTGAAAGGTATTCTCTTTCAAATAAAAAAACACTGTTTCATCATCAATAATGGTATCACTGAAATAAAATAATTTATCTCGTTCTGCAGTCCAGGACCAACCTACACTACCATCCCAGTCACCATTTGCTGCATATAAATAGGCTCTATTCCAAGGAAAAAAACCGTATTCAACTTTAATATTTTCCATAGCAAAAATTTTTTTTATGATATGTGATGTAACTCCACCGTGTTTCAGTTTTTCAGAAAAATAGGGAGGCCATTCTCCGTTAGTTAGTCGAATTTTTTGTTTTATTGATATCTGAGATTCCGTTATTTTGGTATCTTTCTCTATCTCATTAATATTTTCTTTTTTACAATTATTAAAACCCCCTAGGAAAATAAAGAAAATAATAAAAATATAGATTGTCCTTTTTACTAATTGCATTTAATTTACATTACCTTAGCGAAAACTAATTCATTAATCCATAACATTAAGTTAATCAATACTAATAATGACAATGAAGGAAGGAGATAATGAGAATCGTTTTAGTCTTATCCTTCTAGTACAATTTTAATTTCAATTAGTAATTTTTGTTAAAAAAAAGACAGATTTTACAATAATATCTTTAATATTTCCAATATTTGCAATATCTATTTAGTAGAATGTTCACTTCACAGGTTTTTCTTTAAAAATCTTGATATAATTCATCAATAGTAGTATACTGATAGAAATGAAAAAA
>JAKSBL010000277.1 GCA_022361115.1 Spirochaetota bacterium
AATTGACTTTTTATTGTCAATAACCAGGTATTTTTGCGTTAAAACCGGCCGTTTTTTATCATAAATTTTAAAATCGGTTTTCCAGACAAGTTTACCGGTATTCACATCGACCGCCCGGAATTGATGTAATTTGGTATTATAGTAATATATCCGCTGCCGGTCGGAAAAACTGGTAAAATAATGACTCCTATGGCCGGCATTTTCCAGTTGAAACTCGTTTAACAGCTTCCCGGTTTGATAATCGATTATTAATTGGTGATGATATCCTTTATTAGTCATTGATTTACCGCAAAAGAGCAGGTAAAGCCGATTATCAATCAAATTAAAATACTTTTTCGTACTTTCGGCATACCGCGCATAACCATCGCGCGAATATTTCCCATAGTTAAGCTTCCAGATTGTTTTACCGTCATTATTTTTGCGCATGATGTATGATTGATCGATCCGCTTCTTATTGTTTAAAGTCGAACCAATCAGGATGACATTCTGTTCATCAACAGCATATAATGTGTGTATAGTTGTGTTTTTCTTAAATCTAAAATAACCAAAAATAATGATAATGATGACACATATCACTGCCAGAATTAATTTCTTGTTCATGTTTCCTCCAGCATTTCACAAAAATAATCCGTTAATTTCACCACTGTTTATTTGAGTCAATGATACAGTGATTTTACGCTATTTTTTCTGATTAATCAAATCTGCTAACTCGCAGCACTCAGATATACCCAATGGCTGGCTGGGTGTAGGGTTTGATATTAATATTCCCTGTATTACCATTGATACCAAGTTTGGATTACCCAGGTATGACGGCAATGATACTTATGTGCTTAACGGTCAGGAACTGATTGCGGCAGGTGGCGGACAATACCGGACCAGAGTGGAAGGGGCTTTTCAAAAGATTCTTAAAGAGGGCAGCAGTTTTACTGTGATCAGTAAAGATGGAACCCAAAGCCTTTATGGAACCGGTACTTCTAATTTAAGAGATTATAAATTGTATATCAGCCAGGTCATTGACCCTAATGGCAATACCATTAATTATGAATATGAAAATATTTCAGATTACCTTTATTTAAAAGCCATTCGATATACCGGCCATGTCAGTGATGTGAATGATAAGGGTAAATTATTTTGGTGCCAGGTATTTAGATCCGCAGACTTCCAGGTGGTTGAGTTGTGATCCTGCTTTTAGTAGATATCTAGGAAATAATCCAGCTAAATTACCAGGAATTGGTGGTGTTTTCAATCCTGTAAATTTAAATGCTTATCAGTACTCGGCCAATAATCCAATAATGTATACTGATCCTGATGGAGAATTAATTCATCCTATTAATCGTTATAAAGCTGATGTACAGAGACAATGGGCAGCTCAATTTGTACAGCTTGGACAAAACACAGAGTTAAGAAGCGATGGATCAGTAAAATATAATCTATATGATTATGGTTGTTATGTAACAGCTTTAACCAATGTATTAAACAGCTTTAAACATGATGAATATGATAGTAATCCCAATAATATTTATACAATTTATGATTCAAATAATGTAAAAGATGCTTTTCTTGATGGCGATGGTTTTTTGAAGAAAGATGGAGTTGGTGCATTAAAAATATTAAATCAAAATAAGTATGTTAAATCACTGGGAATTCAATATTTCAAAAAAAATCCTAATAGATTAAGCAATTATGCAAATGATCCAAATAATCTCTATTTGATAGTAGGTGAAGAAGAAAAAGAAAGTGGTGGACAACATTTTTTTAATATATTATCTGCCCCAGATGCAGACGGTAATATCCAATGCTGGGATGGCTGGCAGAAAGAATCTCCTTATGTTACTAAAAATATTAATGATTTAAAAAGTATTAGGGTATTTAAAATTCCTGATAAAGATTTATATAATCAATTAATACAGTTAAATATGACTGGTGTTAATCCTGCTAAAAGTTACCTGGAGGCGGTCAAATGAAAAAGAAACTCTTAATAATATTTTTAGCATATATATTTTTGTCTAAAATTTTAATAAGTGAAGAATTTGTAGAAGAAGGACTTTTTCTCTTCAGTTATCCGAAGGAGAAGATTCATTTAATTTATGTAGGAAAAGAAGGCAATTATCTATCAAAAGAGAAATATAACTTACATGTTAGTGTTGATGATCTAACAAAATGGGAGAGCGATAGAATCACCGTACTATTCACTTAAAAAAGCAACTATCATATCAAGCTTTCCTGCCTGTAGATCAAGATCAATCCCCTTCTATACTTTGTTAGCTATCTCGGATAAAATATCCAGGTATTTTTGAATAATTTCTTTTTGCATGGTAACTCCTCATCTCTTTCTATTAATATATACAGAAAAAATTGATAAAAAACTGACAAAAAATAAAAAAAAGTATATATTTTTTTTATCAAAGGAGATATTCACATGGACAAAGATGAGGAAATCAAATTATTAAAAGCAAAATTTGAAGAGAAAACTAAAGAAGTTTATTACTTAAAAAAAGAACTCGATAAGACTAAACTTATCAATAACAGACTTTTAATTCAGATGGATAATTACCTAAAATCACAAAAAAAATTGGAAAGAGATACTCTTAAGCTTATAAAAGAAATGGATTTTCCCGGGTACAAATTTGAAAAGGAATATTATGATGTAGAGTTAAATCTTGAAAAGAAAACACTAACATTATACCAGGCAAACACCAGTTATATAATCTCACTATCTAAACAACAAACTAGATTTACTTTTATATTACTCAGCAAATTAATTGAGGACATTAAACTAAAGATTGATATAGATTATAGAGGTTTTATTGATTCAAAAGAACTTGAAACGATGTTGCTGGGTAAAGCTGCTCAGAATGTAATGAATTCAAATATAACCAGATTCAGGAAAACCTGTAAAGAAAAAAGTGGATTAAATATAAACTTAATTGAACACGTAAATAGCAAAATAAGATTTGCAACCCTGTCAGATAATATTAAAATTACACCTGATCCATATTAGTGTATATGGATTTAGACTAAAAGGTATATATAAATTAACAATTTGGATTCACCATGACCCGTTATTTACATCTGAGAGCATCTTGATAAGATTTGGTTCCATGGTCGATTAAAGATAATTTTGATGTAGTACGAAAATATGAACAAAAGAAAGTTTAAGAAATTTAAAGCATAGAACAATAAAAAAACCTCCTGTTTGAAGGAAGTGTTATTAACCATTTTTTTATATCTTTAAAGAGGGACTTATATAATATCCAACGGTATTCTATCACTTTCTTTTGAAAAAGATGAGGTTGATACTGATTCGTATAGTAGTGAAGATATAGATGTTAAAGTAAGGTTACTTTTTGATTATTATCAGTTAATTGTGTTCCATATGTACTCATCGAAATCCGTACCCTTTAGAATAAATTATCTATAACTTTCCCCCACTTTTTTCCTCCCCCTGTCAGTTAGGAGCTGTAAAAAATCCAGCCGTGCAGTTTTGGGGATAGTAAAAAAATCGCCGATAGGCGGTGTAAGGCAAAAGTATAAAGAGTGATGAGTAAACTACTTAAAAAGTGATAACACAAAAAGAAATTATACGCATTGCCGATAAAAAACTATTCTTAATTATTTCAAATCGATTCTAAAATTAAAAAAAAAGATTCCAATTCTCTACAACTTAAAACTTTACTCTACTGGTCAAATAATTTAGTAGTTTAATCAACATGACTTAAGAAGTCTGGGGGGGCAAGAGCAGAGCAAAACCAATCATTTTAACTTTATCTAAATAATATTTTTGATTACATCCAGATGATTAGGAGTAAAAAAAACAGGCACACAATAAAAGGAAGATCCTTTTTTATCGTGTACCTGTTTCAATTATGAGAGACTTAAACTACTTGCTGGTACAAATGCCATTCTAAACCTCTCAACTTGTAAAGCGGTATCCAAAAAGATTGATAGAAATCAAATCCACCACAATCCAGTCCTAGCATTAAGCCAAAGTCCTCACTTGAGAAGATAAAAAAGCCAAGTTTGCATACCTCAGCAGTATTACGCTCAAACCACTCTATATCAATCATATCACGGGGAGCAAAAAGAGTATCCCAACCGCAGGGAAAAGCATATTGAGGCCACCCGCAACGCCAATCTTCACCATCCTGATTGTACTCACAATAAGAACAACCGCTTTTATCCTCTCTTAACTCATCAATTGATTGATTACCCTCATAAAGTGCCCCGCAACCGGCGCACTCAATCAAAGGGGAACCAACTAAACGTAAACTGTCACTGTCATAACAATAAATATTGTTATCATTTAAAGCCAGTTTACGGAAAACTGATCCGGGGATAAAGTCAAAGCCGTTTATCCATCGAGAGCAGGCATCTTTAATATCTGACATAATTACACCCCCTTCCATGAGAGGATTTTGTCCAGTAAAGCAGGGTTTTTGATAGCAATATCTTTTTTTGTAATGACCAGCTCAACATTATTGTATTTACTCTTGATCATCTGGTAAAATTGTGTCAGGGCAACTGACCCTAAGATCGAGTCGCAAAAGTAGACTGAAAAAGTTGAGTCTAAAAACTCAGATTTAAAGTAAGCCAGATACTGTTTATTATGTCCTTCTATCTGGCTGATAAATATTTTATTGGTATCCATAATTTAATACTCCATTATTTAAATTAAAGTTAATATTAAAGTAGTACAGGCTGTAAAAGCCTATACTACCTCGTAACA
>JAKSBL010000115.1 GCA_022361115.1 Spirochaetota bacterium
ATAAATAAACTTTCTGAAAAACCATACTGATGTTTTTTAAAAGGCTGTCACAGGTAAAATCCTTTACATTATGCCCGCCGACAGTGATATTACCGCTTCTTACATCATAAAATCTGGCAATTAAATGGCATATGGTTGATTTGCCGCCGCCGGAGGGGCCGACAATAGCTGTAATACTATTTTGCTGAACTTCAAATGAAATATTTTTGATTACATCTATTGTATCATAAGCAAAGCTGACCTTGTCAAAGGTGATATTATATTGAGATATTTCCAGATTTGAACTATCCTCATCAATAAAACGGGCATCCTTAAGGCCCCTCAGGTTTCTGATATTGGACTCAATAATTCCCAGCATATGTGCAGAACCATCTATTTTTTCAATAGAAGAAAATATGGTAAACATAAACATAAGCATCATTAATGAATAGGCTATAGATATATCACCTTTAATCGTAAATAAAGCAACTAAAGAGATAATACCGCAAGTCGCAAGTTTGAGGGATAAAACATGTAATGCGCTCAAAGGGGCGTATTTTTTTTCATTGCTGATACTAAAATCCATACTGAGTTTAAATGCATTCCTGATGGTATCAAGAGCGGCTCCTTCATTGCCATAGGATTTTACCTCACTCATTCCATGCAGATATTCAATCACACTGCGGGTCATATCTTCCTGTGCCTGGTGTATTTTTGGTGATACTTGTTTACTTTTGCTGTTTATCATTTTCAGAAATATCCAGGACAGGATTATACCGGCAATACTGAGAAAAGCAACTTTAGTATTAATTATTGTCAGCCATAAAACAATGACAGCTGTTGTAATATATCCGCTAATGATCATATCAACTGTTTTTGTTCCCAAAATTTCAAGAAGGGCTAACTGGCTGGTAATGGTAGCTGTAATATCTCCGGTTTTATGTTGCTCAAAGTAGCCCAATGGCACCCGTTTTAAGACTTTTCCAATGGCGATCCGTTCATCCGCAGTCACTTCATAACCGATTGACTCGTGTGCTCCGGCTCTTAACTGCAAAAATAAGAATTTAAGCAATACTGACAAACAGATACAAAAAGCTATAATCCATGCAAAATTATCCGGCAGTGAGGTTATGCCTTTTAAATCAAGTAGAATATAGTTTACAGTATAGGCAGCAAGAATAACAGGAACCGATGAAAATATAGAAATAAAAAATGACCAGACAAATCCCCAAATCATTTTTCTTTTATACTTTCCTATCCAGTCCAGAATTTTTATTACAGTACTAAACATTATGCTCATCCCCTTTCCTGCCAGGCGACCAGCCCTTTAAACCGCTATGTGCCTGCCACATATTTTTATATAAATCACTTGTTTCAAGCAGTTTGTCATGTACATCACAGCCTTTTATCTGCCCGTTTTCTATTAGTATTATTTTGTCAGCGTTTTTTATAGTTGACAGACGGTGAGCAATGACCACCAGTGTTTTTCCTTTGGTTAGCGCTGATACAGACTTTTGTATTTCCCATTCATTTTCCGGATCTGTGTAAGTTGTCGCTTCATCCAGTATTACTATGGGGGCTTTTTTTAAAATGGCCCTGGCTATGCAAATCCTTTGTTTTTCGCCGCCTGACAGCCTGTCGCCTGCTTCTCCAGCCGTGGTATCATATCCGTTCTCCAATTTTTCGATAAAAGCATGACATCTTGCAGCTTTTGCCGCACTAATTACTTCTTCATCA
>JAKSBL010000429.1 GCA_022361115.1 Spirochaetota bacterium
ATCATTTTTAACAAGGTAGAGCAATGGTAGACATATATTGGAGTTGCCCAAACAATAAGATCGCATTGAGTGTAATATTCATTAAATATTTTAAGATCATCCTGGTTGTGATAGATGCAATTTCCATCATCTTTTAACCAGCATTGAAAACAACCAATACAAGGTTTGATCTTCATTTCTGCAGGAAATAGAGTCGTAACATTTGCTCCTGCTTCCTTCATCCCTGTTATCAGCCTTTCTGCCATTAAATGAGTAACCCCTTTTTTTCCTCGGGGAGAGCAAGAAAGTACTAAAACATTTTTTATTTTTTTTGTTGTATAGGTTGCAGGAACATAACAGTTTTCTGGAACTGGCCAATCTGTAGTTCCGGAAAACATTTTGGCGAAAAAAAGTATAAATCCCAGTACTCGGCCTTCGATTTTGAGCTGGTCATTTTTAATGGCTTCCATGCCGGAAAGATAACCACCGCCAATTTTTTTCCAGGTAGCAAAGGTTGTAGAAATTGTGTAATTTGGTTTAGCGGTTTTTCCTTCTTTTAATAAACATTGATTTTTATTAATATTAAAGTAAAATGGATATGTTCCCCCTTCTTCCTGAAAAACAAATTGTATATTGATTTTAGGTAATGGAGCTTTTTTGGGATTAAAAAAACCTTGCTGGATTAAAAGAAATTGGTGGATTTGTTCTTTTATGTTCATGATTCTCTCCTAGTATTATTTTACTACCAAAAGAGAAGGTTTTGGAAAGAAAAGATTTAACTGAATTGCAATTCATGTAAGTATAATGCATTTGTTAAATTATTTCATAATATCAAAGAATTGAAAAGTTGTCCCAATATTGGGATAGATAAAAGCAGTGAAATTAAAATAAAAAAGGAGGCAGGAGAAAATAAAAAGATAAGAATAAATAATAACAGGAGCAATAGGATTGAGTTTTTTTAACTGATCCAAATAGAAATTGAGAATTAAGAAAGTTAAAATCCAGAAAGCAAACATAGTAGCTACCCAGAATTCTCGATAATCAGGTTCCCACCAGCAAGAGAAAGCAGTATAGATAAGCAAAAATATCAGATTGGCAATAATAATATAATGGTACTTTTGATATATTTTTTTTATAAAAATAAAGAAAGATGAAAAAACAAAAATAAATAAGGTAATGATCAAATTGGGTAAGATAGAATAGGAAGCAAAAAAATTTTGCATGTCCATTCTCAGAATTTGTCCATCATATTCTTGAGGTTGATAAAAATATGTACTAATGCCGGTAGAAATACTTTTTAAAATATTGGTATTTTCATAGCCGTTACCCCAAACATCAATCTTTGAGTACAAAACCAACCAGTTAAAAAAATAATTTGCATCCTTGATTTTGTTAAAATCTTGAGCTTGTGCTTTATCCAGAGTCAAACCAATGAGTACAATGCCTACATAATAATAACCAATACTGACAACTAATAAAAGAGTGAGTAAATAAGTAGAAAAATATTTTACCGGATACCATTTTAATTCAGGTAATCGGGTCAGTTTTTTATGTGAATAAAAAGGCAGTTTGCTATGAACTTGATGAGCATCAATATGATAGGGATAAGCCATCATGACAAAAAGAATGACAAAAATCATTAAAATATCTGATTGATGAAAAAAGATGTTAAAGCCATGAAAAATTCCCAAAAAGATAGCATACCAGTATTTTCTTTTTGCCTGGGGAAAGAAAATAGTGAGAAAAAATAACAAACAAACCATTACTGAATGAATAATTGGGGTATCATTGATTTGAGAATACATCCAATATGCACAACAAAAGGCAATAGTAGTTACCAGCAAAAGGGACAAAAGGTATTTATGTGAAAATCGATACATAAACAAAAATAGTAAAGCCAGGCCAAGGGAACTGGCTATTAGGTTTCTTAATTGAAGAACAATCATTACCTTGCCTTCGTAACCTTGATTGATCAAAGCAATAGCCATTTTTTGGCCCACCCAATCAAACAATATATGATGAGGATTAAATAAATAATTATATGACTTGTCTTCTACTATTTGGTTTTCTGTTGGAATTCCTAAGCGAACATAGTAGTCATATGTTCTGGCATCACCTTTTTCATCGATCCATTGACTGAGATAGTTATAATTAAATGAAAAATAAAAGAGAAAAATGAAAAATGAGGTAGTAATAGCCAGGAAGAATTGGATTTTGTTAAGCTTTTTGTAGATCAAGTTTAATTTTTTCCATTATAATGATATTTTTATCTCTAATACCTGTAACTCCATTTATTTCAATCATGCCGTTTTTATCCGCTGTTTCCACGAATAATGTGCCGATATCTAGAAATTTCTCGACTAAATTTTGTTTTATGACTATATAATTAATTTTTGAAACAGGAATTCTTAATACATTTTTATGAATTAAATTGTTTGACAAATAGATTATTTCATCATGAAATAAGATTAAGTGGCTGAATATTGAAGATATGAATTTTAAAATAAGATTGATGATAAAATAAATCAAAATAATGTAGAAAAGATAATTAAAAAATAAGTCGATATTGGCCTGAGACAGGAATTCAAATTTAAAAACCTCCCGAATTTGTAATACTTCAACCAAATTAAAAAATAACCGGGAAAGAGCAGGTAATTCTAGTTTTAATAAAATTATTATAATAATTGATAGAAAAAAGGAGAAGAAAAAAGGATATAAAGATAATGAGTCACCAAATATTATTGCTGCATTTTTACGGCTAAGACTCTTTTTGATTTGAGCATCAATCAATCGTTCTATATATAAGATTTTTTTATACACTACATAGTTAAAATAAAATAATCCAGTAAAAATTAAGGGAGTTGCGAACATCCAGGCCATAGATACCTGTTTGAAGAAAAACTTAATTTCACTACTGATATGGATAATTGGAACAATCACTGGAATAATAAACTGATTAAGGTTAAAAAAACTAGCCTGTTTATCAAAATCAAAATAGAAGTTAAAGTAAACCAGAAAAGAAAAAAGTAAAAGTAAGAAAAAGATAAAACAGGTAAAAAGAAAAGGCCGCAAAACATGTTTTGCATGAAAGAAAAAGTAACGAAAGATAGGATAAGAGAAAAATAAACTAAAAACAACACACTGGAAAATTTTAGTTTGTAAAGTACTCTGATCATTAAAAAAACGGATCATTAAAAATAAGGTAAACCCAAAGATTAAGGGAGTAGCTAAATATTTTGCTTTAGAAAAATGTATTTGTTTTAAAAAGCGTTTACTACTAATAAACCCTTTTTTTATATTTTTACCAGTTTTTTTAAGTAAAATTGTTCGCTGGTTTCGATCATAAAAATTAATTTTTCTAAAGATAATATGTAATAAAAAGGTTGATGGTAAAGATAAGACGATTGAGATGATGATTGATATTAAAAGAGAATGGGAAACTAACCAGAGGATAGCAAGAAATAATAACCCAAATATAGCACTTGCCGGAATTAAAAAAAAGAAAATATTAGTAGAAACCGGATAATTCTCTAGTTGTAACAGCGACTCTTTTTGATTTTTTTTTCTATAGAAAGTGATATAAGTAAATAGCAAGATGATTAGCGTTGTTCCAATGAGATAACTAACAAGAAATAAACTATTAAAAAGGAAATTATGGTTTTTCCAGCCTGCAGTTATAATGAAAAAAAACAATTGAATGATATTGATACCAGTGCTGATCAAAAATGAAAAATCTAAGTAGTCTTTTAAATTATTCCTGGTTTGATAAATAAAGTCATCGAAAACTGGGGTCATATTTAATAATTTATGATCAAGTTTTTCCTTTTTTTGCATGCTTATCATTTGCCTGATCACGATTGGTATGCTCAGCAATAGAGAAACAGCAAGAATAATCAGGGATAGGAAGATTTTATTAGGATGAATGACAAAAAGAGGAAGACTGATTATTGCCAAAAAAAGCAATGAATATATAAAAGTCAGAATATATAATAATTGAATCTTGTTTTGTTGATGATATTTTAAGAGTTTTTTTACTTCCTGATATTGTATAACCTGATTTAAAAGATGAAGCATTTTTATCATGAAGATATTTACCTTTTTTTATTAAAAATCTAATTATAGTATAAAATTATATCATAAAAGTCAATCTTTTGGGAGTTATATTTTCATAGGAACAACAAAAAAACAATCTGTTTCAACTTAACAAAGATTTTATTCAACATATATTTAAATAAAAAGATTGAAAAGACTGCACAGAAATACTATAATTATTTAATTAGTTAGAAATTTTTTTGCTGATTTCATAATTGGATTTACTATGGCACATTTACCACAACAAAAATTAAACCTTTTATATAATCAATATGGTGAACAGGAGATTGCTTTTAACCGGTCTATTATCCAAACAACTGGTTTAAAAACAGAAAATGTTTTTATAAAAGTAAGGAATGATCAATGGCCTTGTGTCCTTTATTCCTGTTCGATGAGAAATGCCAGGATTATTATCAATTTGGACCAGACAAATTTTGAACAACTAAAAAATGCCAACAATTTGATCAGCCTTCGATTATCCTTTTTTCCTCAACCTTTAAAAAAACCAATTAACTTTTTTATTCCATCTAGTGTTGTAGGTTATAATTCATTTAAACTAAAACAGCAAAATACTTTTTTAATGAATATTGAGTTTTCTCAAAAACCGCCTGAAGATCATATTGAAATACTGGGAAAAATTATAGAAACCGCTCAGAATTTTGAACGGAGAAAAGAGTTACGTGTACCGATTGATGAAAAGATCTTAGGTAAATTACAATTGACGACAAATAAGCTGGTTGCTCTGGTTGATCGAATTAAACGTCCCTGTATTTTAAGGAACCTTTCTGCTTCTGGTTGCTTATTAATTATGGCCTGTAACCCTAAATTCGTGATCAATAAGGAAATTATTATCCTTTTAATTACTGTAAATTTAGAAGAGCCTTTGGCTATTGCTGGAAAAATCGTTAATAGCAATATTGTGGAAGGCAGGCAGGATATGGCAGCTCTTGGAGTTGCCTTTGATAAAGACAAAATACCTCATGGTTTTAAGGATCTTATTAATAATTATTTAGATGAATTAGAAAGCATAGTAAAAAGTAAAAGGATTTCAAAAGACCAGGTTAATCATGAGTAATCCTTTTATTGATGAATTCTGTAATCACAAGCGATATAAAAACAATATTGTATATCGTAATGAAATTTCAGAAAAAGAGCCGATCTTTGCTCCCTTTCCTCAATCGGTTCATCAAGAACTCCAATCAGCTTATCTGCAACGCAATGTACATCAATTATATATTCATCAGGCAGAGACATTCCGTTTAGCAGAAAAAAATGAAAATACTGTGGTTGTAACGCCAACAGCTACTGGAAAGACACTTTGTTATAATTTACCGGTTATTAATGATATTCTCCATTGTCCTGAAAAAAGAGCTCTATACCTTTTTCCCACAAAGGCCTTAAGTCAGGATCAACAGGCAGAGATCAATTCTTTAGCAAAATTACTTTCCTATCCCTTAAAGGTATTTACCTTTGATGGAGATACGCCTCGGGATATTCGTAACTCTGCTCAAAAAGAGGGGCAAATTATTATCTCTAATCCCGATATGTTACATACTTCTATCCTGCCAAACCATACAAAATGGGTAAAATTTTTTGAAAACCTGCGTTGGATTATCATTGATGAACTCCATATTTATAGAGGGGTTTTTGGCAGTCATGTTGCTGGTGTCATGAAACGGTTATTAAGAGTTGCTCACTTTTATGGCAGTCATCCTCTATTTATTGCTTCCAGTGCAACGATTGGTAATCCTCGAGATTTAGCAGAAAGAATTACTGGTCAATCTTTTCAGCTGGTAGATGAAAACGGAGCTCCCCATGGCAAAAAAAATGTGATTCTATATAATCCACCTTTAGTTGATGTTGTTCAAGGAATCAGACGGGGAGTTGTCAAAGAAACCGTAGATGTTGCCCGTTTTTTTTTAGAAAAAAAAATTAAAACTATTGTTTTTGCCCGTTCCAGGATTAATGTAGAGATTATTTCGTCCTACTTAAAAAAAATATTTCCGACCAGAACGGATATTGCTGCTTACCGGGGAGGATACCTCCCTTTAGAGCGGCGAAAATTGGAAAAAGATATAAGAGAAAACCGGATTAATTGTATTGTGTCGACGAATGCATTAGAATTAGGAATCGACATTGGAGGATTGGATGTTTCCATAATGGCAGGTTATCCAGGTTCCATATCTTCTACCTGGCAGCAAAGTGGAAGAGCAGGCAGAAAAAACCAAGAATCCCTGACTGTCATGATTGCCAGTTCTTCAATTATTGATCAATATTTTATGGCAAATCCCAATTATCTTTTTCAAAAAAATATTGAAGAAGCTCGAATCAATCCCAATAATATATTTATCTATCTTGATCAATTAAAGTGTGCTGCTTTTGAAATCCCCTTTCAAATTGCAGAAGAATTTATAGGTGATGCTAAACCCTATCTCGAATATCTGGAGGAGAACCGGGTTTTACATCAAGAAAAAAACCGTTTTTATTGGTCTGAACGTTCCTATCCTGCTGAAAATATCAGTCTGCGGACTGCAACAGGGGGTAACTTTGCTATTATTGATATCACTTCTGGCAAAAAAAGGATTATTGGTGAGATTGATCGTCCTAGTGCTACTGAATTGCTTTATCAGGAAGCAATTTATATCCATCAAGGCAACCAATATCAGGTAAAGCAGTTAGATTTTGAAGGGCGCAAGGCTTATGTAGAAGAATCAAAAGCTGATTATTACACTGATGCGGTGAGCCGTCATGAATTGGAAGTTTTACGTGAACTAAACTGTTTAAAAGAAAAGTATTCTTCTCTCTATCACCTGGAAGTTTTGATTCGTAGAATTACTCCCAAATTTAAAAAAATCAAGTATCACTCTCATGAAAATATTGGTTTTGGAGAAATAAATCTGCCAGAAGAGGAAATGCACACCACTGCCTTGGCACTGGTAATGCAGGCTGAGCTATTTCAGGACATGAATGACTTGGAGAAAGAAAATTTACTCCTTTCTGTCTCCCATTTAGTGGTTGAATTAGTCCCCTTAGTCGTTCTCTGTGATATACGAGATATTGGTTATTTTGTAGAAGTAAGAAGTCCTTTTTTTTATCAGCCAGTCATTTATATTTATGACCGCTATCCAGGAGGGGTTGGATTGAGTGATAAACTTTTTCAGGTGTTTCCTGAAGTCATTACCTATGCTATCCAACAAGTAGAGCAATGCTGTTGTCAACAGGGGTGTTTATCCTGTATTGGACCTTATGCTGTTTCCCGGTCAAAAGTGATTGCCTTTTTAGTGAAACTATTTGAAATGATAAAAAATAAATGTGATAAAGAAATATTATAAATACTATTTGAGATTACAATTTTTTTGTAAAGGAGAATCAAATGAAATCATATCGCAAAGAACTCTGGTTTAATACCAGCAGCCGAATGGAATTTATCAATATTACCCGGAATGTACAGGATGCTGTATCTGAAAGCGGGGTAAAAGAAGGTTTGGTTTTAGTCAATGCTATGCATATTACTGCTTCAGTATTTATTAATGATGATGAATCAGGGTTACATGCTGATTATAAGAAGTGGCTGGAAGAATTAGCACCACATGAACCGATTTCTCGTTATGCTCATAATCGTACTGGAGAAGATAATGGGGACGCCCATCATAAACGTCAAATTATGGGAAGAGAAGTCGTAGTAGCCATAACTGAAGGGCGATTAGACTTTGGGCCATGGGAACAAATTTTCTATGGAGAATTTGATGGACGTCGAAGAAAACGGGTACTGGTAAAAATAATTGGAGAATAAAAGAAAAAAATAAAATTATGAGTCTTGAAAGCTTAAATATTCTGAAAAAAAAAGGAATATTGCCATCACAAAAACAGGAAACCAGAAAAAAGACTCTGAAGATCAAAGGATTTACTCAAAAAGATCAGATTTTTCTCAAAGAGACTCGCTATCCCTTAATTAAAAAAATGTCTGTATTTCATGATCAATCCTCCCTTGAAATTCCTTTTTTAGAAAAAAACTATTTAATTTCAAATTTAACCTTTTTTGATGTGGAAACTACTGGACTCTCAACTGGTTCAGGTTCAGTAGTTTTTTTAGCTGGTATTGGGCAAATTATTGATAATCAGTTGGTGATTACTCAAGTATTTCTGGATTCCTATGAGGGGGAAGCTTTTTTTCTAAAAAAAATTGCTGGTTTATTAGATAAAAAGACCTGGATTACCTATAATGGAAAAAGTTTTGATGCTCCTATTTATAAAAGCCGAATTACCTTTCAAAATACATTGAATAAATCCATGGCTAATAGAATGGTGGCTGAGCCGGTTTTAACTGATCATATTGATTTACTCCATTTTATGCGGAGGTTTTTTAAAGAAAAAATGGAAAGCTTTACCCTTTCTTCTGTAGAAAATTATTTTTTACAAGAACCACGCCCTCATGATATTAGTGGGGCGGAAGTTCCTTTGATCTATTTTGATTTTATAAAAGATAAAAATCCTCAACCTCTTCAGCAAATCTTTTATCATAATGAGATTGATATTTTATCTCTGGTTAAAATACTTGGCCAATTAGTCACTTTTTTTCAAAAAGAAAATTATAAAGAGTTAGATCCCTATTCATCATCCAGATATTTTATGAGAGAAAAAAAAATGGATTTAGCTGAATCTGTTTTATCCAGTGAGCAGTTTAACCAGGAATTTCGAAGTATAAAAATGTTATCCGGTGTATATAAAAAAAAGGGTGATTATCAACAAGCAAAGAAATTATGGCAACGATTAGCTTATGAGAGTACAGATTTTGATCTTTATCCTTACGAAGAGTTAGCAAAATATTATGAACATATTGAAAAAGATTTTAGCCTTGCTTTAGATTGGGTGAATCAAGCAATGCAGAAAATAGAAATTCAGCGCTCCTTAGATAAATTTATTGATTTTAATCTTTATCAATTGTTAAATAAAAGAAAGTTAAGATTACTGCAAAAGATACACAAAATAACTCGTTAGTTATTTTTATTTGGCCCAATGTCGAATTCTTTCTTACTGATAAAGATTTTTTAGATTTAAGAGGTTATCTTTCTACCCCATCGGGTAGAGAAATTTCTATTTTGTCTCTAAAAACAAAAGTTAATGAAAAACTCGACATTCGGCTTATTAAATTGACAGAAATTGTAGTTTTACCTAAAATATATACTGGAGGTGTTTGTAAAATAACCATATTTATAGTAAATCTTAGTTGAAAAAACTTTTCAATCGATTTTTTTGTAAACACTATAGAGTCATTATTAATTTTGTAATGGGATTAATAGCCTCTAATTCTTAATTATTACTTAAAAGGCCAACATGAAATTGAAATCGAAAATAATTTTGCTTAGAAAAAAAATTATTAAATTCTTCTCATCCACCAATCGGATAATTATTCTTATCTTCCTTTTAATTGCGGTTGTTTGTGGGACATGGTCAATCCTTCGTGGTAATTTGATAAAAAATTTTTTTATTGTAGCTAGCCAACCATTGTTCTATTTTCTTCTATCTTCATCTATTGCACTTGCTTTATTGATTTTAAGAAAAAATCTGGTTTACCGAATTCAATATCTGGATGCTTATTTAAAGAAATATTGTCAGCAAGATTTTAATACAAAAATTCCTCTAACAAAACAGCCGGAATTTAGGAGAATTATTGATCATATCAATCGGTTGATTACCTATGTAAAATTGCACAATGCTGAAATGGAAAATTCAATCCGTAAACGAACCGAATTATTGAATAGTATTATTTATACTGTTGGTGGTTTGGTGATTGTTTTAGATTCAAAAGGACGAATATTTAAGTTTAATAAATTTTGCGAAGAAATTACCGGCTTTAAAGAAGAAGAATTAGCTGGTAATTTTATCTGGGATTATATTAATTCTGCCCGGTCTCGCAAAGATGAAGAGATATTTACGGAAGAAGAGCGGAAAGAAAAAGAAAAGTTGGAAGACTTAATGGAAATATTACTGAATAGTATATTGTCATCCACTTTTGAGAGTGAGCTATCATCTATTGATGGGAGAAAATTGGTCATTTTTTGGAATAATACTAGTATCAAAGATGAAAAAGGGAATATTGTCTGGACTATTGGAACCGGTATCGATATTACAGCCAGAGTTAATGCAGAACAAGAACTTAAAGAGCTGAATGAAGAGTTGGAACTAAAAGTCAGTCGACGAACCCAGCAATTGGAAACTGCTAATCACGATTTAACCCAGGCTATGGAAGACCTCAAAGTTACTCAGGATGAATTGATTAAATCAGAAAGAATGGCTGGATTAGGAGAATTAGTAGCGGGAGTTGCCCATGAGATTAATACCCCGGTGGGAATAGCTATAACTGCTACTTCCCATCTTTCTTCAAATACCCGAGAATTAGTGGGCAAATTTAACTCAGAAAAAATGAAGAAATCAGATTTAACAAACTTTCTGGAAACCCTGGAAGAGTCTTGTATTATGGTGTATTCCAATTTAGAACGAGCATCAGAACTCATCAGAGGTTTTAAAGAGGTTGCAGTAGATCAAACATCTGAGGCTTTAAGAGAATTTGATTTGAATGAATATATACAAGAAATTTTATTGAGTTTACGGCCTCAACTAAAAAAAACGAAACATCAGGTGATAATTCAGTGTCCTGAAAAGCTAATCTTAAACAGTTATCCTGGAGCTTTTTCTCAAATATTTACAAATTTTATTATGAATTCTTTAATTCATGGTTTTGAAAATAAGGATGATGGAATCATACAAATTAATGTAGAAAAACAGGATAAGCAAATAAAAATTGTTTATCAGGATAATGGGAAAGGTATTCCAAAAAATCAATTAAAAAAGATTTTTGATCCATTTTTTACGACAAAAAGGGGTAAAGGAGGGACAGGATTAGGATTAAATGTGGTTTACAATCTGATCTATCAAAAAATCGGTGGAACGATAGATTGCGAAAGTGAAAAAGAGAAGGGGACAAGTTTTAATATTATGATTCCGATAAAATAATATTGTGCTTTTCATAACAATTTAGTGAAAAATGTATTATACTTTAATGTGTACAGTAAGTATTTTACAAAATAAAGGTTATTTTTTTCATGAGTGATGATGAATTAATTTTTGCAGATGAATTGGAAGCAGAGGAAGAATCAGCAGTAAAGCAAGTTGAAAAGAAAAATTGGAAAGTCTTGATTGTTGATGATGAAGACGAAGTTCATAAAGTAACAAAATTTGTTTTAAAAAACTTTAATTTCATGGATCGGGGATTAGAGTTTTATAGTGCATATTCTGCAAAAGAAGCCAGAGCATTCATGCAGCAACATCCTGATTTTGCTATAGTCTTATTAGATGTTGTTATGGAAGAAGATGATGCTGGATTGAAATTAGTTAAATTTATCCGTAAGGATATTCATAATTTTATTACCAGAATCGTTTTAAGAACAGGGCAACCTGGAAGTGCTCCAGAGGAAAAGGTTATTATTGATTATGATATCAATGATTATAAATCCAAGACAGAACTAACGGTTCAGCGTTTATTTACAACAATCGTTTCTTCTTTAAGATCCTATAATGATATTGTTCGGATTAAGCAAAACACAGAAGGATTAAAAACCATTGTAGATTCCAGCAGCAAGATATTTGAATATCAAAATCTCAAAAAATTTGCTGCCAATGTATTGGATGAATTACAGGTCTTATTAAGAATTTATCATCACAATCACTATGAAGCAGATGGATTCATTGTGAACCAGGATGAAAGTGAATTAATGATTGTTTCTGGTATTGGGAAATACACTCAATTTGAGGATCAAAAATTAGAAAATCTGGATGAAAAGCAGATTGTAAAGGATATAAAAAGAGTCTTAAAAAATCGAAAAAGTGAGGTCGGAAATCACCATATTATTCAATATTTTCAAACTAATCTAGGGCAAATCAATATACTTTTTTACCAGAATGAACATGCAGATAATCAGGATATAGAAGAAAATTTAATCAATATTTTTGCTACGAATGTTGCTATTGCTTATGACAATCATTACTTGACTAAAGAGATTGAAAGTACTCAAAGAGAAATTATTTACCGTATTGGTGAGATGATTGACCTTCGTTCCCATGAAACAGGGGGACATATTAAAAGAGTGGCAGAATATTGTAAATTTATTGGCTTACAATTAGGAATGGATGAAGAAGAAGCCAATATATTAAAATTAGCCTCTACTATGCATGATGTTGGAAAAGTGGGGATTCCAGATCAGATCCTCAATAAACCGGGCAGATTGGAAAATGAAGAGAGAAATATTATGGAGAAACATTCTCACTATGGATTTCAAATGTTGAATGGTTCTCAACGAAAAATTATTCAGGCAGCTGCAATCATTGCAGGTCAGCATCATGAAAAATACAATGGAACTGGTTATCCTAAAAAACTAAAAGGAGATGAGATCCATCTCTATGCCCGGATTGCTTCTGTGGCAGATGTGTTTGATGCATTAAATA
>JAKSBL010000582.1 GCA_022361115.1 Spirochaetota bacterium
CGACATAAATACCATAAGTACCATTATAACGGTGGGAGACTCGATCCGGTAATCCATCGCCATTCATATCCAGTAATGTCTGACAAGTATTTCCATCAGTATCAGTATAAATTGGATACCGGTCAGTACTGGATCCCCACTCATTATTTGCTAACCATTTTGTAGGAGTATCAAAGCCAGATCCATTATTTAAGCCGACATAAATACCATAAGTACCATTATAACGGTGGGAGATTCGATCTGCTAATCCATCACCATTCATATCCAGTAATGTCTTTCGGGTATTATCATTATCTATATGGATTGGATATCGATCAAAAACTGATCCCCAAGCATTATCAACTAACCAGGCATGATGATTCAGTGGTGTATCAATTTTATTAGTACTTTCCTGATACTCAAATTCCTGTTCGTTTATTGTATTACCATCTTTTATTTCCAATATTTTTTTCAAAATAGATTTATTTTGAATATCTGCCAGATAAACCAGCTCGTCTTTCTTTAACTCTGTTGTATCATGTTTTACAGCTATCTCTTTTAATCTTTTATTATTATTTATCCTAAATCCACTGATATAACTTATTCTGTCATCAATTCTCTCTTCCCAGGTAAAGTTCACAGTATAAACATCATTGTAGCCATAAAAAATGGTTTCTAAATAGAGATTGACTCTTTTTCCACCTTCTAAAACCTCTCCATACTGATAAGTAATGGTATTTTCAAAACTATCTTCAATTTTACTCAACTTCCAGATATAAATTTTATTCAGATCACTTGGATCTGCCAATCGTTCATTTTCTGTTAAGCCATAATAGAGCTTACTCCCATCAGTTTGATAGACAATAAAGCTGTTGCCTGACTTTACAATCTTGGAAAAAGATCCTTCATTTTTCAAGCGATAAACATCTGTTTCGACTTCAACCAGTTCCATTCCATCAAAAAGCAGAGTATCCGTACTATTATCATATTTTGGCACACCTTTATTTTTGGTTTGAATGGTTATGGTACTTTCTCCCAGATTCCAGCCAATACCGCAGTTGCCCTCTTTTGATTCACTGCTGTAGTTGATTGAAATACCAGGTGTCATGCCGTTGACACCCTCAGGCACATCAATAGGATAACTCACATTAGCAGTTCCCATGTTATTGGGAACCGGAGGTGCAATCCCTTTGATCCCAGCCAAAGGGTCCACAGCATCAATATTGACAGGATTGGTGTTGATCCCTTTGGCTTGCGGTGGCTGAGCCTGAACCGAGGCTGCACCTGTATAAAACTGACAGAAGTGGCTGGTCTTATTGACAATCCGGCTGTTCTGCCGGTCAATCTCCACCCGGTTAAAGGTTAGCCATTTGCCTTTTTTCTCATCAAAATAATAGGTTAAGATATTCTTCTCAGACAGCTCTTCAGGCAGTTTGTCTACATCATAAGGTACTGCCAGTTTCACCTCTTTTAACAGCCGGCTGTCTGGATCACCATTAACTGTCACATAATAGCCTTCGCCTTCAGTGACATTGGTAATATTACCAGGCTGAGGACGCATAGAACCGGCCTCCAGCTGGCCGACTGCAATATAGGAGCCAACTGGTAAGGCTCGGGGATCTATTTCCAGCTGCAGGTTGTGATAAGTAATCTTAGTGGTCTTACTGGAATGCACCCGGTACACTCCCACCATACTGTCTGCATCCTCTGATAAATAAACTAAAGGAGCAGAAGCATTCCCGCTTTTATCTAAGGCCCAGACTAAATAAACAGACTTTTCCCCTTTTTCATAATAATGGTCGGTAAACAAAGGGATTTGGGTTTCTGTATAATAATAATCCTGATCCTGCACATATTTATACACAAAAAACCGGTCTGTATCAAAGGAGTGGTTTTCCCAGGACAAGACTTTTTTGCCCTCCACCTGGTCAAACCCGGCCAGATGAGGTTCGGCCGGCTGAACTGGAGCCGATAAATCAATGGTAATCTCATTACTGATCAGGTGGTAGTTATTCACTGACCTTAAAAACAAATCCTTAACAGTCGTCACTAAATAACTGGCATTTTCTGTCAGTTCATCTTCATAATAATTGGTATTGGCAATACCCAGTAACTGGTAAGTCTGGCCGGGCAGTCTTTTATAGACAAAGCAGGCCAGGGTATCTGGTTTATTCCAGCTGATATTGACCTTCTGCTCTTTTTCATTAACCTGATAGGAAAGAATAAGAGGCAGGTTGGTCAGGTATTCAGCAGAAACAGCAGACTGCTTTTTATTGTGAGTCACTGAATTATCCTGATAAACCACTTCAGCAAAGTAAAAGTCATCCTCATACCCCAGCTCTGTCCGGCTGGCATAGTTTAACTGCTGATTCTCTCTGTCTAAAATCCCGAGTTGAAACACAGAAAAGTGACTGGCTAAAAAGGTCAGGCTATTTTCAGTACTCCCTGCTTTTTCAGCAGTTAAATAGCCGGACTGGCCAGTCTCAGGATTAAAAGCAGCTAATACCAGATCAGCAGCAGTATATCCGACAGGCAGCTGGTTCTGGTCATAAGACCAGTGGATGCGGTAGTTCTTATAGAGA
>JAKSBL010000339.1 GCA_022361115.1 Spirochaetota bacterium
AAAGCATCAATAAGATGATAAAGTTTATACCAGTTAAATATCAGCCAGAACTATTTTAGTCAATCTGAATAAAATCAAAGTTCATCATATCTGGTTTCTGTCTGAAAAATACCATCTGGATTCAAAAAAAAGCCTTTTTATTACAAAAGAATTATTTAAAGATATCATTTATATAAAAAAATGGAAAAACCACTTCTGCTTATAGTAGATGATCATCCAGGAGTTTTGAGATTAGCAGTAAAGCGATTAAAAGATAAATATAAAATAGTAACATCATTAAACGGCCTGGAGGCTCTTAATGCTTTACATAACTTTGAAAAACTTCCTGATATCATTATTTCCTTGTTTGAATTAATGATATTTCCCAAGGTTTCAAAATCAATTTCCTGCTTTTCCTGTCTGGAAACCGTTCTATTTATAGCAGACACTTTGGGTTGCTTAGGTTGAGCAAACTCTATTGACAAAGTACTGGTTTTAGATTATCCTTTTAGATATTAACTAATTTGAGTAAATTAGTTTATCTTATTTTTTTGTATTTATTATTTTTATCTATGCAAACTATAGAAATAACCGACATTAATCATTATTTTTTAAAAGATAATAAAGAAAACCTTCAGGTTTTGGACTCGATTTCTTTAAAAATTGAAGCTGGAGACTTTGTTGTTATCCTGGGAGAATCAGGTTGTGGTAAAACCACTTTTTTAAATATGTTAGCAGGTTTTTCAAAACCAGATCAAGGATCTATCATCATTGATGGTGAAAAGGTTGATTCTCCTCATCCTTCCCGGTCTATTATCTTTCAGAAACCAGTTCTTCTCCCCTGGCTAAATGTATCAGATAATATTGCTTTTGGCTGTAAAATAAGGGATGATATAAAAAACCTGGAACAGCGGGTTTATGAATTTGTCAAAATCATGGGCTTAACTGGTTTTGAGAAAGCCCGCCCAAATACTCTTTCCCTGGGTATGGCTCAAAGGGTTTGCATTGCCCGTTCCTTAATAGGAAATCCTGAAGTCCTTCTTTTAGATGAACCGTTTACAGCATTAGATTATTATAATCGAACTAATATGCAACTAGAGTTGATCAAACTCTGGAAAAAACTGAAATTTACTGCAATCTTTGTTACTCATGATATACAGGAAGCTATAATGCTTGGAAAAAAGATTGTTATATTTTCTAAGAGACCTGCTCGTATCGTTCAAACCATTGACATTGACTTTGATCCTCCCCATAGTATGGATAACCCGGATATGTTCCAGTTAAAAATGGACATTCAGAAAAAATTAATAAAAACACACCCTTATTAAAAGGAAGAACAATGGATAACAGCAAAAAAATTAGTCGCCGTCAATTCATAAAGAGGAGTCTTGGTATTTCTGCTGCTTCAATGCTGGCGGGGAGCCAATTCCTACTCCAGCAGCAATGTTCAGCCATCACAGAGGAATTAAAGATTGGTTATATCAGAATCACAGATGCAACCCCCTTATTAATTGCGCATGCCTTAGGATACTTCAAAGATGAAGGGTTAAAAGTAGCTAAACCTGTTTTATTAAGAGGCTGGTCCAGTTTAGTAGAAGCTTTTTTATCCGGAAAAATAAATCTCACCCATTTACTTTTACCTATACCAATCTGGATGCGTTATAGTAATAATAATCCAGTTAAGATCATTGCCTGGGCTCATACTAATGGAAGTGCACTTTCCATTGCCAAAGACTCAGCTATCAAATCATTTGCAGATCTGGGCGGAAAACAGATCGCTGTCCCTTACTGGTACTCCATGCATAATGTTATTTTGCAGTTAGCTTGTCGAAAATTTCATTTAAAACCAGTCATCAAATCCAATCAGGAAAAAATAGCGGATGATGAAGTAAATCTGATTCTCCTGCCTCCTGCAGAAATGCCGACTGCCCTTTCATCCCGTAAAATTGACGGATTTATTGTTGCTGAACCCTTTAATGCACTGGTTGAAGAAAAACTGGATGCAAAAATTTTACGCTTTACCGGTGACATCTGGAAAAATCATCCCTGCTGTGTGGTTGTTGTAAAGGAAGAACTGATTAAACAAAACCCTTTAATGGTGCAAAAGGCTACCAATGCAGTTGTTCGAGCAGAATCGTGGATTTTGAAAAATCCCAATGAAACAGCAAAAATACTGAGTAAAGATGGAATGAACTATATACCCTTTTCTGAAAAAGTGATAAAAAGGGTTTTTACGGGCTATGAAATCGAACGATATGGCAAACAAGAGCCAAAAGCCATTCAACATCCTGACTGGGATGTCAGCAGAATTGGCTTTCAGCCTTATCCCTACCCTTCTGCTAGCCGTTTTATCTTTAATGAAATGAAAAAGACGGTTGTTGCAGGAAATAAAAATTTTCTAAATAAATATCAAGCAGACTTTGTGGCTCAGGATTTAATCGATACACGTTTTGTAGTAAAAGCCCTGAAAGACTCTGGGATAAATAATTTTCCCAATCTACGTTATGACCCTCCTTGGAATCGGGAAGAGGTTATTGAAGTATGAAATCATTGCTAAAGCACATTACTAATTTAATTCTGCCTGTTACTGGTATTTTATTTTTTTTCATGATCTGGCAAATTATTGTCATGGTTTTTCTTACTAAAGTAGATGAAACGAATTTTCAAGGCTTTTTACCCTATCATGCCTTAGGTGCTCTCTATCAATTAGTCCAAACCCAGTATTTTTGGATTTCAGTTTTTGTCAGTTTAAAAAGGATCATTCTTGGTTTATTTTTTGCAGCTCTTATCGGCATCCCTTTTGGCCTTTTTTTAGGCATGTCTGCACCTTTAAGAGAAATGACTAATATTCCCATGCAGTTTTTGAGAATGATCAGCCCGATTTCCTGGATGCCTATTGCGCTATTTTTTTTGCCGGGTTTTGAAGAAGCGATTCTTTTTTTAATTACCATGGCTTCTGTATGGCCGATTATTTTAAGCACCTCCCAGGGAGTCCAGCAGGTTAAAAATGAATGGATAAATATGGCACGTAATCAGGGAGCAATCTCTTTCCAACTTGTTTTTAGAATTATTTTTCCTGCTTCAATTCCTTTTATCCTTTCTGGTATCCGTTTAGCAATGGGAGTTGCCTGGATAGTTTTAGTACCTGCAGAATTATTAGGCACCTCAAGTGGCTTAGGATATCTCATCAATGATGCCAGGGATTCAATTGCATATGATAAATTAATGGGAATCGTAGTTGCCATTGGAATTATTGGTTATGGGCTGGACGCCTTTTTTCAGATAATCAGGAAAAAATTTGATTGGCAATTGCAATAAAAACGATTTCTCTGCTTTAATTGGATAAAATAATATCCAATTGCTGGAATAATATGGCTAAAACTTCTGGGGTTTCATTAAATAAATGATGTCGCCCCTCAATTTTTCTAATCTCGATGCTTTTGGTATGTTCCTTAAGAAACTTTAAATTGTATTCAATATCAATAGTTTTATCATTACTTGCTTGTATTACATATAAGGGAACAGGTACCGGAGGATAATTAATAACCCTTTCATTCCACTTGATTAATGCTTTTAACCAGTTAACAGAAAATCGTTTTTCCTGGAGAGGATCAACTTTTTTACGAAAGTACAAAAAATCTTTATTCCCAGAGTCTTTAGGAAATGAACGGGGTAAATTTTCAAAAATTCCTTCAAAAACCTGCAAACCAAAATTGGAAAAATCCCAGGAGGAAGAATGAAAATAAGGACAGACAAAAATGATTTTTTCAAAAATCGCAGGATAGCGATAAAGATACTCATAAATAATAATGCTGCCGGTACTGAATCCAATGGTATGATAGGGTGGTTTAATGTAAGGTAAACAAATTCTCAGTAATTTCTCTAAGCTGTCTGCATAAAGGGCCATATCCTCAATGGCATAGCGGTCACCTTGAGATAATCCATGACCTTGTAGATCCATGGCAACCACAATATACTGATTTTTTATCAGATAATCAATTAAATGAACCAGATAGCCCGAGTGATCCATATAGCCATGAAAAGTAAAAAAAGTTGCCCTGGGATTTTCAGGTATAAATACATGGGCAACCAGTTGTTGCTGTTCATATTTATAATATCCAAAATAATGCTCGACATCCGGAAAATCTAACTGATAATAACTAAAATAATCTAATATCTCTTGAGAATACTGATTGTCTTTAAAATCTAAAGGCGGTATATTTTTATGAATAGTGGAAAACCATTCGATATTGGAAAAATTTCTCTGATTAGAATTGATAAAAAAAACAGAAAAAATCAATAAAAAGCTAAGATAGAATATTATTTTTTTCATAATATTATTGATTATGCCATGTTTTTTTTAATTATACAATAAATTATAGGACTTTTTTTCAAGGCAAAAATCAAAAGAAAGCTGATGGATGAGAATATAATTTTGCCACTCTGAATCATGCCATTTTAACAATTATATGGTATATTAATCATGTCTTTTTTAAAAATTGTGATATTCTTTTAATGAGAAGAGGATTTTGCAATAACCTCAGAAGTTTATTAAAAAGGAGACCAATTGCAATTAACCCGAAATGGCCTTCCCTTAAAGATGATTACCATGGGAGGATTATTTGTCACTAATCAACCTATGATACTACAAACTATTTTAGGCTCCTGTGTTTCTATCATACTTTTTGACAAAAATAAAAAAATTGGTGGAATGAATCATATCATGGTACCTGGCTCTTTTGTAGGTGTAGATATTGACAAAATGATGGATGAACGAGATAATAAATATGGGATTTTTTCTGTTGAAAAATTAATTTATGACATGGAAGCCTTAGGCAGTAATCGTAGAGATATTACTGCTCGTATTTATGGTGCTTCTTATATGGGAAATCGGAATCGAATCATTGATATACAACAAAGCAATGTTGATTTTGTAAAAACTTTTTTAGAAATGACCTCCATCGAGGTCGAGGAAGAACTCATCTTAAATGACAAAGCACTTAAAATTTTTTTCAATACCCAGACCGGTAATGTGGAAGTAGTAAAAGTTTAATATGCCGAGAGATCCTTTTGCAATTTTAAATATATCTGAAAATAGTTCCCCTGAAGAAGTAAAAAAAGCCTTTCATCAACTCATCCAGCAATATCATCCTGATTTACAGCCCAGCCAGGATCATCAAATAGCAGCACAACTCATTGCTGCCTACCAGAAAGCGCGAAAAATTGCTGAAGAGAAAGCCAGAGAAACCTGGGCAGAGTTTCTCAATAATTATAAAACCCGATTTAGGAAAGACTATGATTCACCAAAAACAATCCAAGAATTCTGTTTTTACTTAAAATCTTTTTTTAAAAATTTGAAACTACTGATATACCAAAAGACCGACCAAAACTTTTACTGGTTATTTAGCCAGCAAATGATAGCTGATCTATTACATTCTCAAAACAATGGAGACCATTCCTGGCAAATTGGTTTACTTTCTGCTTTTGCAGAATTGATTAAAATCAGAAAAAATATTCTAGCCACTCAATCAAGTCAGGACTACCAATTTGATACTCTCAGACAACGCATTGAACATTACTATCATGAAGTGATGAATAAAAAAAATTATTTAGATTTTCGTTTTTATATCTATTCGGAAAGGGAATATTTAATTAAAGATCTTATTTATTTTGCCGGAAAAAATATACCTTCTGAATTAAAAGATGAGTTTTTTCAACATCTTCTGATCCTCATGATTTTTACGGATGAATCTTATCTGGATCACTGGTATCATACTTTTTTTTCATAAATTTTTTCACTTTTTTATGAGGCAAAACCACCTTAATAGCTTGAGGTACAACTATGATTTCCGCTGGCAAAGGAAGAGATAACTCTCCATCAACTTGAGTATAGGGAGAGGAGCCTAAAGCTGTTAATCGAATTTTTTTTCCTCTGTAATAAGCCTGTTGGTTTAAAAAAATTCTCTTCTTTCTTTTCTTGGAAAAAAACATCGCTTTATAAATAATGAGAAAAATCAATTTTAATAAATTCCATTTACCTGCTGCTTTGTAAACATATATATCTAAGTATCCGTCTAATGGATTAGCAAAAGGGGTAATGGTAAAATAAGTTCCATAATAACTGGTGTTACTCACAACCACAAAAGTTCCCTTTTCCATTATCTGATCATCAATTTCAATTTGAATTTTGGGAAAATCATAAGTTGCAAAAGCTCTCAACCCGCCAAAAACATAGGTAAATCTTTTAAAAAAACGTTTAAGATTGAGATTTTCAGTATATTTGATTGAATATGCATCAAATCCACAGGAAAACATTAAAAAAAAATACTGTTGATCACGGCGAGCAATATCCATCCTCACAGGCTGGCCTTTTCTAATTAATGCACAAGCTTTTTTCGGGTTAAGAGGAATATTCATTTCTTTGGCAAAAACATTACCTGTTCCCCAAGGTAAAACACCTAATATTTTATTACTCCCAACCATTCCATTCAATACCTCATTAATGGTCCCATCACCACCAGCACCGATAATGACATCAATTCTATCTTTTTTCACCACTTCTCTGGTAATTTCAGTTGCATGGCCCGGGTATTGAGTAAATAGGATTTCCAAATGCATCTTATATTTTTGAAAATACCTTTTTATAATATTAATGATTGTTTGATGTTTCACACTCCCTGATTTTGGATTGACAATCATGAGATATTTTTTTTTCTGGTATTTTTTCATACATCAAACCCAGGTTGTAAAAAAAAATTTCATATAGTCTGAAAAAAACTAGTATATTTTCTTATGAATAAAACGATGCGCATTTTCTCCGGTATAGTCTGCTACAATCTGACCTTTTCCTTCTAAGAGATATTTATAGATAACCATTCCCTCTAACCCAACAGGTCCACGAGCATGGATCTTATTGGTACTGATACCAACTTCAGCCCCGAAACCATAGCGGAAACCATCAGCAAAGCGGGTAGAACAATTTACCATCACATTAGCCGAATCAACTAAAGATTTAAATTTTAGCACGCTATCCTTATGCTCAGTCATAATGGCATCAGTATGCCCAGAGCCATATGTATTAATATGATTGATAGCTTCAGAAATGGATTTTACTACCTTAATAGATAGAATATAATCCAAATATTCGGTTAACCAATCTTCTTCTGATGCATCTTCAATATCTGGTAAAATCGTTTTCGTTACTTTACACCCTTTTAACTGGACTTTATCTTTAAGTTGTTTATATAATTCAGGTAAAAAAAGAGGAGCAATATCAGCATGCACCAGTAATGTTTCAATAGCATTACAAACACTAACATATTGTGTTTTAGCATCAATGGTTACAGCTACTGCATTTTTAGTATTTACATTTTTATCAATATACATGTGACAAATACCATCTGCATGGCCTAAAACAGGTATTGAAGTATTTTTCTGAATATATTGTACAAATTGATTGGAGCCTCTGGGAATAATCAAGCTGATATATTGATTAAATGCCAGCATTTGATGTACATCTTCCCTTCTCTCAATGAGATGAATGGTATCTTGAAAAACAGATGAAACTTCTAATATGGCTTGATTAATAATATCTGCTAATATTCGATTAGTATTTAAAGCTTCAATCCCACCTTTTAAAATGGCACAATTACCAGACTTAATACAGAGAGAAGCAATTTGGACTAATGCATCTGGCCGGGATTCAAATATTATCCCAATAATGCCTATAGGCACAGATACCTTGGATAAAATCAGATCTTCATCTAAAAGAGTTTTACTGATAACTTTGTTAGCTGGATCTTCGAGTTTGATCAGATCCTTCAAACCATGAATAATGGTATCCAGTTTTGGAGCATCAAACTTCAATCTTTTAATAAGAGGGGGATCTAATTGCTCTCTTTCAGCTTTTTCCAGATCTGTTTTATTAGCATTGATAATTTCTTCCTGATTTGCTTTGAGCAGTTCTGCCATCCGATCTAATGCCTTGTTTTTTAAATGACTATCTGCATTAGCCAGCTGTACAGAAGCTTTTTTCATTTTCTTTAAAGTATCTTCCAGCATGATCTTCCCTCATTTTTTAAAGATTTTGGCTGGATTATGACAGGACTTCAATTAAAAGTCAAGACTAAATTACTTACAAAATTCCCATAAATTTTAAGAAAAGAATCAAATGAACAGGAAAAACAACGAAATAAATTAAGTAAGTCACTAAAAGAGACAAAGCAACACAATCTTCATTCTTACCTGTACCTGCTGTCATAATTGCAAAATTAGAAGCGGGGGGAATAATAATTTCCAGAAATATCACCCAAATGATTGTTGGGCTAAAAAAATCAGGACGGAAGATTTTAAAAATAAATAGATAAAAAAAAGCCGGAAAAATAACAAAACGGGTAAGGACTCCTACTATAGCCGGATAAAATTCCTCTTTAGTGATCCTGATCTGGCTCTCTTTTGTTACCAGGTTTGCAATTAAATTTCCCAAAACAATTAACACAAGGGGTAAAGTAATATTACCCAGCTGATTGAGACTCATAAAAATTTGCTTAAATGGCAGGTGATCACTGAAAAGGAGGGGTTGTAATCTGAAAATTAAAACTAAAAAACCTGCTACTATCCCAAGCAAAGGGGGGGTAATGAGTTGATTGATAGATATTTTTTGTCCCTTTCCAGTAATGAGATAATAACCAGCAGACCAAAGTAGAGGGCTATAAAATAAAAGATACGTCCCAATATAGAGAACTGCAGTAGTTTGAATGAAATAGTCAGCTATAATTGGTAAGGACAATGGTAAAAACTCAATAATCGTTAAGGGTAAATAACCAGAATTACAAAAAGTTCCCATCGCAATGCTAATACGCCGTTCTTCTTTTGGTACCCGAATGAGAAAGGTGATAATACCGGAAACCATAACAGAACAAAAAGGCACAATAATTGCCAGTACAAAAAAAATCCAGCTAGTTTGTAAATCTGCTATATTAGTTCGACATATCTTAACAAACAAATAAAGCGGCAAGGCAACTTTCATCACTAACCGACCAGCATAAGTAAAAAAGTCAGCCGGCCATTTAAAATAACGCCTTAATATAAATCCTAATAATATAAAAATAATAATCTGTAGCATTGTATAAATAACAGGTATAACAACAGAAAACATAAAAGAGAGCCTTTAAAAAAAAATTAATGAAAATTTATTGTATATCTTAATGTAAACAACTGTCAATGATAATCTTAATAATGAAACAAAAGGATTTAATATTTATTTAATTAATACAACAGGATTAGAAAAATTGAGTTTTTTATAAAACTCGAATTTCGGCCGTTTATTTTCATTCCACTTCATCCACTCCTGGAAAACGGACATTGCAAACCGAATTTCCCTTGTCATCATTTTGTAACAATTCTGCGATATTCTGGAAATAGTAATCCAATAAACTGACTTTAATCAAAACAACAAGGAGTTTTCTAATGCAATTAAAAAAGCTTTTCCAATTTATTTTTGTATTGTTGATGTTATTATCGTTCTTATGCGGTCCGGTTTACGCACAGAGAAAAATGGATTTCTGGAAAACGCAAAAAAAGGGAGCAAACGGCGGATTATCCCGGTTTCGTCCGGAGTGGTTTGTAGCGGCAAAAGCTGCCGGGCTGCAATTTATCCGTTTTAATATCAGCAGCCTGCCGGCAGAGGATACCGATTTTTTAATCGGGAATGCTGATCATTTCACCCGGTTAAACCAAAAAGACCTGAAACTTCTATTGCAAGTGCTGGACGAAGCAGAAAAAAACAACCTTAAAATAGTAGTGTCCCTTTTTTCCCTTCCCGGCTGCAGGACCCGGCAGGACAATGACGGAAAAAGCGATTACCGGCTCTGGAGAGAGGAAAAGTATCAAATCCAGGCTTTCAAATTTTGGAAGCAGCTTGCCGGTGAAATCAAAAACCATCCGGCTGTCATCGGTTACAATCCCTTAAATGAACCGCATCCCGAACTACAATACGGTCATGAGGAAGCAGACAGAGATTTTACCCGTTGGCTGAAAATCAGCAGGAATACCCCGGCTGATTTAAACCGGTTCAACCGGAAAATGATTGAAGCCATCCGCTCAGTCGATAAGACAACTCCCATATTACTGGACGGCTATTTTTATGCCGATCCGATGGGAATGCCCTATTTTGAACCGGTCGAAGATCCGTATATTATTTACACTTTCCACAATCCAGCCCCCTGGCAGTTTGCAGCATTCCGGATCAACAAAGGACGCTACAGTTATCCGGACCGGATGCCGGATTACTGGAACGCCCCGGGCCGCAGCTGGACCATTGATGACCTAGAAAAACGGCTGGAAC
Source organism: Spirochaetota bacterium (assembly GCA_022361115.1). GTDB lineage: Bacteria > Spirochaetota > GWE2-31-10 > GWE2-31-10 > GWE2-31-10 > JAKSBL01. The sequence continues at coordinate 10,325 of JAKSBL010000339.1, forward strand.
CGGTAAAGGATTTTTGCCGAAAGAACAACATTCCCTCCTACCAAGTAGCTGCTAGTGAGTTTTGGTGCGACCGCAGAGTTACCGGCTGTAAGGAATACCTGGCTGATGTCATCAAGCTCTACAATGCACAGCAATGGCATTGGGCATTCTATTCCTTCCGGGATGACAGCTCTTGGGGAGGATTGGATTATGAACTGGGAGATGCCCGCTTCGGAAGCGCCTACTGGGAAGCAGTTGAAAACGGGACCGATCCGGAATTGCTGAAAAAGCGGTTTGACAATCCGATCTGGGATGTTATAAAAAGAGAGTTGGAATAATTTGAAAAAAAACGATGGTCCCCATATGGGGCACCATCGATAAATAAAGATTGGTTACGGATCAAAAATATGAAGACAAAAAATCGGATTGCAATTATTGATGATGAATTAAATGTCAGCAAAACCATAACCATCGCCTTGGAAGATGCAGGCTATGCCGTTGATCATTATGAGAGCGCCTCGGATGCACATCAAATAATTGCAGACAGGCTTCCCGATCTGATCATTCTGGATATTTTAATGCCCGGGATTGACGGCATTACCTTCTGTTCCCTTTTCCGGAAAAAACATCCCCAAATTCCCATTCTCTTTCTATCTTCAAAAACTGACGAACTGACAAAAATTGAAGCATTGGAAAGGGGCGGAGATGATTATCTGACAAAACCTTTTTCCCTCAATGAATTGCTGACCAGGGTTAAAGTTTGCCTGCGCCGGATCGAGATGTATCAAAACATTTCGGCAAGACCGGAAAAACCCCGGCATCAAATCACAGAGTTCCCCCCTTTTTTGATCAATTACACAACCTGGGAAGTCACGGCAAACGGAAAAAAAGTCTGTTTTACTGTAACTGAGTTTCGCATATTCACAGCCCTGATCAGCAATCCGGACATGGTTTTTACCCGGGAGAAGCTGATGGAAAAGGCCTACCCGGAA
>JAKSBL010000282.1 GCA_022361115.1 Spirochaetota bacterium
CAAAATAAAAGTTAAGGGTTTCTATCATCGAAAGGGCAGGCATCGTATGTCCGCCGGATCCACCACCGGTTATCAGTATTTTATAGGTTCGATCCTCTAAGATTCTTTTCATTTTTTTATCTGAATGACAATCTTTCCATCTTTTGTATCAACACTAATATTATCGCCTTTTTGAATTTCACCAGAAATAATTTTTAAGCTGATGGGATTTTCTACCTGACTTTCAATCACTCTTCTTAAAGGACGAGCACCAAATTCTGGAGAAAAACCCAGGTCAGATAGTACTTCTTTACAAGTTTTACTGAAATTAATTTGATAGCCATTTAATTCAATTTTAGCTTTAATTTTATTTAAAAGTAAATCGGTTATAGAGATGATGTGTTCTTTTATTAATGGGTGGAAAACAATGATATCATCAATCCGGTTTAAAAACTCAGGCTTAAAAAATTTCTTTGTTTCTTCCAGGATTTTTTCTTTTATTAAGCCATAATCACCATCTTCTTTTGTTTCTGAAGAAAAACCAATTCGTTTTTCCAGATCAAAAATATGAGAAGATCCCAGGTTGGATGTGCCAATGATGATACAATTTTTAAAGCTGACTTCGACCCCCTGGCTATCGGTTAATCGGCCTTCGTCAAAGATTTGGAGTAAAATATTGAAGACATCTTCATGAGCTTTTTCAATTTCATCTAGTAAAACGATTGAATAAGGTTGTCTTTTTACCCGTTCAGCTAACTGGCCGCCTTCATCATAGCCAATATAACCGGGAGGAGAACCAATAATCTTAGAAACCGAATGTTTCTCCATATATTCTGACATATCCAGACGGATGATTTTGTTTTCATCATCAAATAGAAATTCTGAAAGAGCCTTGGCAAGTTCTGTTTTTCCGACTCCGGTAGGCCCTAAAAAGAGAAATGCACCAATAGGACGGTTGGCATCCTTTAAACCAGCTCGGCTTCTCCGAATGGCATTCGATACAGCCACAATAGACTCATCTTGTCCGATAATTCTTTTATGAAGATTATCTTCCATGTTTTTTAATTTTGCTGATTCTGTTTCAACAATTCTGGTAACTGGAATTCCTACAGTTTGACTGATAACCTGGGCAATATCTTCCTCAATTACAATATTATCATTATCTTTTCTGGAGGAAAGCCAATTTTCTTTTAGCTCTCGATGTTTCTTTTCTATTTCATTAATTTGTTGTTGAAAATCAACTACCATTTCGATCTTGTTGTTTACAAATGCATCGGTTTGTTCTCTTCTGAGATTTGCCTTTTCCCGCTCTAATCCCTGAATTTCTGGTGGAATGGTAATTAAATAGAGATGTTTGCGGGCCCCGGCTTCGTCTATTAAATCAACAGCTTTATCCGGTAGATAACGATCATTAATATAACGGGCTGACATACGGGCAGCAGAAATAATAGAAGTATCATCAAATTTTACTTTGTGATGGTCCTCATATTTAGATTTTAATCCTTGTAGAATTTCAATGGTGTCTTCAATTGTGCTTTCATCGAGTTTAACTGGCTGAAAACGTCGGGAAAGGGCTTTGTCTTTTTCTATCGTTTTTTTATAGGCTTCAGTAGTTGTTGTTCCAATAAGTTGAATAAGCCCGCGAGAGAGAGCCGGTTTTAAAATATCTGCAGCTCTGATATTGCTTCCGCTGTTAGAATCAACTAAAGACTGAATATCATCAATAAATGCTATGGTTTTTCCATGAGATTTAATCAAGGAATCTACAATCGCTTTCATTCTTTCTTCAAATTCACCTTTAAATTTTGCACCTGCAGTTACCTGAGCCATATCAATTTGCAGAATTTTCTTATTTAATAAGGTTTCAGGTACACGTGAATTGGTAATGAGTTGGGCCAACCCTTCTACTAATACCGTTTTACCAACACCAGGATGGCCTACAATGATTGGATTATTTTTCGTCCGCCGAGCTAATATTTCAATGATTCTACTGATATCTTTTTCTCTGCCAATAACCGGGTCTAGCCGGCCTTCGGCAGATAGTTCCGTTAAATCAGTTCCATAAACTTTTAGTACATCCTCTTTACTTTCTGAGTCTCGAGAATCAATGGCAATACCATCTTTCATGTTTTCCAGTATCTCTTTGCATTCATGATACTTTAATCCCGTATCATAGAGGATACTTGAGGCAGGTTGAATGGAAGGATTAAAAAATGCCAGAAATAAAGTTCCTGTTGAAATAAATTTATCTCCAAATTTTTTTGCTTCATCTAAAGCTATTTCAAAGAGTTTTTCCACATCAGGACTTAAGGTAATATTGATGGTTTCTTGAGAGTTTTCATTTTTGGGTTGATAATTATAGATTTTTTCTGTAATAGCATCCATCATTTTAATGGGATCACTGGTGATTTGTTCTAGTATTTTAATGACAATAGAATCCTCCTGTTCAATGGTGCCTAAAAGGATGAATTCGGGAGTAAACACATTTTGTCGTAAATTCGCTAGTTCCATAGTTCCAATGTTGATGGCATGAATAACTTTTTCTGTACAAATTCTTAAATACTTTTGAAACATTTAATTCCCCATTTTTATTAAACATTTTTAAAAATATGAACTAATTATAATATTATTTCTTAATATATTCAAATTAATCATTTTTTTTCCTGGAAAAAAGGAGTATTTTATATTAATATTAAGTAAGTCATTAAAGGAGTTGTAATGGAAAGCAGAAGTAAAGGATTCATTGTTATTGCTATATTATTTACCATTGTTATTATTGGTATGATTACCTATGGAATTTTGCTTTCGACTTCAGATAAATCAAAAGAATTTGTGAAAGAAAAGTTGAATTTGGATAAAGAGATTGAAGTAAAAATTGATAAGAAGAAGAAAGTAGAGAAAAAAGTTAAATCTGAAGAAGTATCTCAATCAATTATACATCATCTGGATGAACTATCAGATGCTCAAAAAGCAGTTTTAGATACTTTAAAAGCAGAAAGTTATTTTAATAATTTTCCCAGTAATATGACTCTTTTTCAGGAAATCAAACTTGCTCAACAAATTAACAAAAGTTTTTTGATTGAATTAAGAATGACTAGTGCTAAAATTGTGTTTTCTGACCAGCTGGATTCAGAAGCAATTTTACAAATTAAATATTATCAAAAAAGTGAAGATGGATCTAATCTAGAGTATGAATTCTTATCTGAAAAATTAAAATTAGGATTAAAGCCAAATGTTTTGGATTTACCAGCTAACATACGAATTCGAGCTTTTGTGATTTTGCCTTTGCTGTTTGAAGAACTTTTTTTAGAAGCTTCTGGTTCTGATTATCAGTTAGAAGCAAACAATCCTCTGATTTGTAATGAGCTGGTATTCAATACCAAGGCTGCCAATGGCCAGATTAATCTGGCTAAATTGACAACGAATAAGCTTCATGTGGTAGTTAATGCAGCAGGAACCAATTTAACTATTGATGAACTCGAACTAAATGATGAGCTGAAAATAAAAAATAATGCTGCCAAATTAACCAGTCACATCAACAAAGTAACCGGCACAGGTGAAACGATTGAGGTCACCCAGAATATTAGTCAAAGTAATCTGGTCTTTAAAAATTTAAAAAACTATCTTTTACGCGGAGACATCAAATTAGGATCAGTAGATGTGAATTTGAGTGATAAAACAGAATCTTACAGCAAATCATTTACTTTAAAAGATGGCGATGGTAAATTAGAGATCAAAATAGAGCTGTTGCTGGGTGAAGTAAATATTACTTTTTAAATTAATTGGCAAAATACTCTTCAATACTTTTTAATACTTCACCTAATAAATTTTTGGACTCATTGATTAATTGATGTCTTCCCTGGTGAATCACTCTTATTTTACTGTTAATCATTTTAGTTTTAAAAAAATTCAGATTATATTTCCAATCAACAGTATTGTCTAAATCCCCTTGTAAAATGAGCAGAGGAAAATCCAGGTGTTCATAAGCAGTTAATCTTTTAAACCAGTTAAAATAAGCTGTGATCCATTTAACCGATGTGTGTTTATGCTGAAATGGGTCTTTAGTATGTACGAATTTTTTGTATTCTTTACTGGAAGATACTTTTTTATATAACCGCGGTGTGGTTCGAATAAATGGTTTCAATAAAAAATAGAGTACTTGAGATAAATACCAGCTAGAAGAACGAATTAATGGCGAAACATAAACTGATTTATCAAATAAGTTGCTGAAATTTTGAACAAACTCTAAATGGGCAGCACAGCCTGTTGAAAATCCACAAAAATAAAATGAGCCAGATAGGTTTTGCTTAAAATAACTGGTTACATGGTTAACTATTTCTGCATACTCAGCAAAATCATTAATGGCAGTTGGTTGGCCGCTGGATAATCCATGGCCAGGTAAATCAAATGTAATGACAGAATAATGATTTTGTAGTAAATGATTCACTAGATGATGGAGATGACCAGAATGATCTAAAAAGCCATGTAAACAAAGAACTGTAGCTCGACTCTTTTTTGGGCTAAAGGATTGAACCATAATTCTATATTTGCCTGCCTGCACATAACCCATTTGATGAGAATTTTTTTCTATTTGAAAGTTAAAAAAGGACAAATAATCTTTGCTAATGGCTGTTGCTGATGAATTTTTATTATGCTGATAAGCAGGTAAACTATTTTTTAGTTGATTAACATTCATGAAAAGTTTCTAACTTTTTTTAAAAAGAAAGTCAATAGTGATTCACTGGGAGTGATTTTTATATAATTTTCTTATTTAAAAAATTAATGATTATACTGCTAAGGGTCCAAACAATATTTTTATTTTACTTTCCAAATAGGTGTAATCATTGTATAATTTTATTACCATACAATCAAATAAAGACAAAAATGTTTATTTTTCATAATAAAATTAAATAAATAAAAGATAAAAATCTTTTAGGAGTGTTTATGAGGGATCATCCGGAAATCTATCAAAAAACTTTTGATCTGGTTATCATTGGCGCGGGGCCGGTTGGATTAACTGCAGCATTTTTAGCTGGTAAAAAAGGTTTATCTGTTTTAGTAGTTGAAAAGCAAAAAGAACGAGATTATTTACTGCGAGGGGAAACCATTGAATCAGATAATGTTATTGATTCTATTTGGAAAATCGGATTTGATAGCACTTTGGCAGGTAAAGCAATGGAAAGGAATAAGTTATATTCTCCACAATTATCAGCTAATGTGGATTTAAAAAAGACAGCTGTCACATTGAATGAGACACCCGTCTCCTTTCATTGGCAAAAATTAATCAATGCTATGACAGCAAAAATAAAAAACACTTTACCTAACATTACTCTGGTGTATGAAACAAAGGTGACAGATGTTATTTTTCCTGATGATCAAACAAAACCTGTTCCTAAAATAAAAGTAGGGGATAAAACTATTCAAGGGAATCTTTTTTTTGATTGTTCTGGAGCCCAAACTCTGATTGGTAGAAAGTTTGGAATAAACTATTCTCATATTAATAATTATATTATTAAATCTCGATATAAAAATCTTCCTGCTCAATATAGAGATAGCTATCATACTTTCTTTATTCCTACAGGTTCGCTGAATACCTATCCTGATGTTCCACCCTGTTTTTTAGTTATTTTTCCGGATGAACAGGGGAATGCGGAAATTAATTGTCAGTTTTTTATTGAATTTGGAAAAGATGGATTTAGTCGGAACTATCATTATTCTAAAAACAGGTTAGTAGATTATTGGAAAGCTTTGTTAAAGCACTATATCGTAGTAAAGGATATGGTAAATCAAGCTCAAGAAAAGGGGGAAGCATATCTTACAGAGATACCTGCTCAAGAAATTATTACCCAGCCCATGATTTATCCGGGTTTAGTATTATTGGGTGATGCAGCCGCATTTATTCGGTGTAGCAGTTCTTCAGGATTGAATACAGGGATGCAGGGAGCTAACTGGTGGGTAAATCAGTTATGGAAAGAGCTGAACAAATCTGGCTCTCCTACTTTAGATCAAAATCAAAAAGCTAAACTAAACCGGCAGTTTCAAAAATGGTCATTATTTAAAGAACTGAATACTAAATTTAGACAATTCAGAACTCGAAAAAGACTGGCCTATCATTTAATAAGAACAAAAAGTGATCTCTATTATTGCTGGAATCTCATTGCTAATGGGTATCGGAGGATAGAAAAAAAGGCTGCCCTAAACACGATTTTAAATCATTATCAGCAATTTTTAGCTATGGATTGGGAACAGCAAGTATCCTATTTGAATAGCATTATTAGTGGAAGAATTATTGGTCAACCTGCAGAGAGGGCAATATTAACTAGTCTAAAAGATTTAAAACAAAATCAAACGCATTGGAATCAAATAGTAGAATCACTGTTTCTTTTTCGGTTTGTTGGGAAATTACATGGCCCCCTGGATTTACGAGAAATAAAGCAAATTTTGGGTAACAAAGGGGATTGGTATCTGGATCTTGCTAAGAAAACAAAGGCAAAGTTAATCAAAGCCTTGACTCAAAATCTGATTGATCAGTTAACCATTTTGGATCGAAGTCAGGTATTAGATTTTTTAATAAATGGAATCAAGACCAATAAAGGGAAAGAAAAAATTAATGAAATATTATTGGCTACCTGGCAGCAGTTTTCCCAGGAGGATTTTTTTTTTTTTTTTTATTATCGAGATTTAGCTGATCATGTAAAAAAAGTTGGAGATCATTATG
>JAKSBL010000314.1 GCA_022361115.1 Spirochaetota bacterium
CGGTTTGAGATATATAAAAACTTTTTTAAAAAAAATTATATTACCAATGATCAATATGGTATTGAAATGATTTTTACCTTGGAAAACATAACCCAACTTTATCAAAAAATTGACGGCATACCAGATCAAACTGACACCCCTTTATATATGACTTTTACTCCTAAATTAGGTTACCGTTTCAATAAAAATTTAAAATTAAGCGGTATTATAAAATTAGCTTCCAAAGTAGAATATAGCAAAGAATTAGAACAAACAATATCCAGCTTTGCCGCTGAAATGGCGATTGAAGGAATATTGACTTTTTAAAAAAATGTAAAATTCTCTCACAGAGTTCCTCTGTGTTTCTTTTGTGATTTCCGTGATCTTAATATCTAAAAAGTACGTAGAGATTTTTTATGAGAAAAAAAATTTTAACATTACAACCAATTAAAAAAGGATATATTATGAAAATGTACAAATGCAAAATCTGTGGATATGTTTATCATCCGGAAAAAGGCGATCCTTCTCAGAATATTCCGCCTGGTACTCCTTTTGAAAAATTACCAGAAAATTGGGTTTGCCCGCTTTGCGGTGCTGAAAAAGATCAGTTTATTGGCCAGTCCATATAAAATACTCAAAAATATTTTCATTTATTTAGTAAAAATTAATTTTATTTCTTGACCTTCGATAAAAAAGGGATAATATTATTAGAAAGAGTTATTCATTTGTTAAAATCTTTATAACAAGGAGCAATCATGTTAAAAGAAGAAATCAAAGTTAAAGGTGAAGAACTGCTTTCCAAAATTAAAGAGTTGGTACACGAAGGTAATGTCAGAAGAATTACCATCAAAGATGACCAGGGTAAAGTATTACTAAAATTCCCTTTAAACCTGGGAGTTGTCGGTGTTTTATTAGCCCCCTTCTGGGCGGCTGTTGGAACCTTGGCAGCTTTAATTGGTAATTTTACTCTCACAATTGAGAGAAAAGAATCCGCATCAACACCAGCTAAAACAGAAGAAAAAGCAGAACCCAAAAAAGCCTCAAAAGAAGCTAAACCATCAGAATAAATTTAACTTTGAAATTTACAAAGACTTCTAAAGTATTTTAGAAGTCTTTTTTTCTCACATTTCTTAACATATAATAAAGTTACTTAAGTATGTATAAAAAATTCTTGACAAATATGGCAATAAAAGCTACCCTATCAATAATATTTATCAATAAAATAAATGGCTAGTTTTAATAAAATAACAAAATATGGAGGAACTAAATGAGTGTAAATATTTTACATGATAAAGATGCAGACCTGGCTCATTTAAAGGGCTTAAAGGTTGGTATAATTGGTTATGGATCACAAGGAAGAGCTCAAGCACTCTGTATGAGAGATTCAGGTGTTGAAGTTATTATTGGTATCAGAAAAGGGCCATCCTATAATTCTGCAAAAGAAGATGGGTTCTCAGTTATGACAGTCTCAGAAGCAGCAAAAGAGGCAGATATTATCCATATTCTCTTACCTGATGAAATACAGGGAGAAGTGTATAAAAATGAGATCGCAGCTCATGTAAAAGCAGGAAAAACTCTTTCCTGTTCTCATGGTTTCAATATTATATACAAACAAATTGCGCCGCCGGCAGATGTGGATGTTATTATGATTGCTCCCAAAGCTCCCGGAACTGAAGTAAGAAAGACTTTTAGCAATGGTTTTGGTGTTCCTGGTTTGGTCGCAGTACAACAAAATGCCAGTGGTAAAGCAAAAGAGGTAGCAATGGCAATAGCTAAAGCAGAAGGGCTGACCAGAGCTGGTGTTTTAGAATGTACATTTGAACAGGAGACCTACGAAGACCTTTTTGGTGAACAGGCTGTCCTTTGCGGAGGAACCGTTCAATTAATTAAATATGGTTTTGAAGTACTGACTGAAGCAGGTTATCCGCCAGAAATGGCTTACTTTGAGTGTCTTCATGAATTAAAACTCATTGTAGATTTAATTTATGAAGGGGGTATACAAAAAATGAATGAAGTTATCTCCAATACTGCTGAATGGGGAGAATATGTTTCCGGCCCAAAAATTGTTGATGCTTCTGCCAAAGAAAGAATGAAAGAAGTTTTAAATGCCATTGAAAATGGAAGCTTTGCTGCTAAGTGGATGGAAGAAGCAAAAACAGGCAAAAAAAATCTTCTCAAACACAGAGAAGAACTAGGTAACCATTCCATAGAAATTGTAGGCAAGCAAATCCGTTCCTTGTTTGAAAAAAAGAATTAATTGAATAGAGTAAAAAAAACTGCACTTACTTATCGTGCAGTTTTTTTGTTTTTACTACTGAATGATTTATCCTCATATTTGACTTCATAATATTGTTAATATTTTCTCAACCACTAACTACCAGATTTCATAATGGTTTTTGATTAAAATCATAATTTTCCCAAAAATTATCCACTTTTTTTCATTTACAGAAATATGATATATTATATTGACTAGATAAAAAATTTGTCATATCATTTTAAAAAAATAATATACCAGAGGAGGAAATGTTTTGAAAATGAAAAAAAAAGTCTTTCTTTTGTTTTGCATGATCTTCATGCAGTTATCTTTTATTCATGCAGTTGAAATAACTAACTGGATTGGTGAAAGATCTTATGCTTCTAACCAAACCAGGCCTTACGATTGGGAAGGTGATTTTAACAAACTGCTCAACTGGACTCCAGAAGATGATCCTGATCGGGAATATAATAGGGGAACCATTCCATTACAACAAAAATTTACCAATTCTGATTATTGGGTAAATCCCAATGCCTCAGCCGGCGAAAGCGGTTTAGTTTCAATTGTTGGTCCCTGGTGGCCCAGTGAATCACCTACTAATTATGTTTCAAATGGATCAGATTATTTTAATATTCAAACTTTTA
>JAKSBL010000242.1 GCA_022361115.1 Spirochaetota bacterium
ACCAATTCTTAAGGGATCTCCCTTCAAATTTTCCGGTACATCATTATTTACTAATATAATCAGTTCAATATCTTTTTTCTGTTCTTTTATATTGATCAGGCTCGAAATGTTTTCCATAACGTCATTTATGTTAAACTCAACTTCATCAATATCCATTTTTCCAGCTTCTATTTTTGAAAAATCCAGAATATCATTTATGATATCCAGAAGAACTTTTGCTGAATAATCAATCTTTTTTATATAATCATGTTGTTTATTCGTTAGCCCGGTTTTGGATAAAAGATGTATTAATCCAATCACAGCATTCATTGGTGTGCGGATCTCATGACTCATGTTTGCCAAAAAATCACTTTTTGCTCTTGTGGCAATTTCAGCTTTATCCAGTGCAATCTTTAATTCCTCTTCCATCTTTTTTTGCTCTGTAATATCCTCCTTAACTGAAACAAAATTAATAATCTGATTATTTTTATTGAAGAGCGGAGAAATAGAAGTACGCTCCCAGTAATAGTCACCATTCTTTCTTTTATTTAAAAACTCCCCTTTCCATGATTTTCCGCTTAAAATCGTATTCCATAATTCCTGATAACTTTCAGGATTTGAATAATCTGATTTTAAGATCCTGGGAGTTTTGTTAACTGCTTCTTCATACTGATAACCGGTTATCTGGGAAAAAGCTTTATTAACATAGATAATACTGCCGTCTTTATCTGTTATAATAACAGATAAAGAACTTTGTTCTAAGGCTTGAGATAGCTTTTTAATTTCAGCTGTTCTTTCTTCAACCCTTCGTTCCAGTTCCAGATTCATTTTAATTATTTTATCTTCTGCAATTTGTTGTTTAATTAAACTGCCAATTTTAAGACCAATTTGGTTTAAAATGTTCATGAAATTTTTATCTTTTTCTTCCAGTTTTTCAGAATAAAATTCAAAAACAGAAATGACATTTCCATCAACAATAATCGGAAAGGCATAGGCGCTGTAAAGTTTTATAGGGTTAATCAGTTTAGTTTTTAAAAAAATTTTGTTTTCATTTATATCTCTTATCCAAACAGGTTTTTTATTTTTTAATACTAGATAAGGAAGACAATCTCCATTCTCAAAGGTAATATCATTTAACAGGTTAATAAAATCTTTATACTTTTTTCTATTAATGTTTGACCATATATCAGTTGACATCATTTCTGCAGTGCTATTTTTAAAATTATATACATGGCCAATAGGCCAATTCATAAGAGGGCAGACTCTCTGCAATATTGTTTTATAGGCAATTTCTATTGTTCTTGCTTGTGCAAAAATTTCTGGTAATTCTGTTAATAAGCCAAGTACTTTTGCATACCGTTTTTTTTCTGTATAGTTGAAGCCAATAATTGAAATAAGTGAATTCCTATTCTTACTAATAGGAACGAATGATAACTCCATTAAGACTTCTGAATGGTTTGAGGATTTAAAAGCAATTTCCCCTTTGCATTTTGTATTTTGTGATTTTAAAAAAAGATTTTCAAATTGATTAATATTTTTATCTGTTATGAAGTTTTCAATTGGTTTTCCCAATATATCATTAACATTCTGGTTTAATAAATCAGCAAAATATTTATTACAGTAAATAATATCTTTTGAAAAATTAATAGTTAATGCTGCTTCATTTAAATTTTCTAAAAAGTTCTTATAATATTGATCAGATCCTTTTAATGAGTATATTTGTTCTTCATCTGACTCTGGAATAATAAAAGCATCAATAGAATTCGTTTGGAAAGCATTAATAATTTCATTTTTTTCTTGAAGTTTTTTTTCAAGATTTTTAATTCTTTGAATTAATTCATCTCGGTTTTTAGTATTGAAAACCATATGGATTTCCTATTCTTTTATATCTAAACCCACTAAAACTTTCTCAGTATCCGATAAGTCGCCAATAATTTTGCGGATTGGTAAGGGCAGTTTTCTAACAAGCGTTGGAATTGCAATAATTTGATCCCCCCGAGCCAGCTGCGGATTTTTTAGTAAATCAATTATTTCAAGATCATATGATTCTCCTAAATGCTCTTCACAAATTTCTTTAATATTATTAAATGCAGTAACACATTTTGGGGTTTGCCCGGTGATATATAATCTTAATCTGTATTTTTTGTTTTTTTTAATATTTTTAAGCATATATTTTCCTTAAAATTAAATTTTTATTCTCGGGATATTTGAATTTTACTGATATTTTCTTTTACAATTCTTTGTCTGATTTTTTCCTGTTCTTCCAGTTTTTCAATAGCTAGTTCCTGATTTTTTAACTCTTCTGTTAATACATCCATCTTTGCCAGTAGTTCTTTCTTTTTTATTTTAGAGTCAGACTTTTTCATCTGTAATTGATTTTGAAATTCCATATCTTCAAGTGTATCTTTTAGTTCTTGCACCATTCGAGCTGATCCGGTAAAAACCTGGTTTAATCCATAATACGGTTTAATTATTTGTAATCCATTATTAGTAATCTTAAATTCTCTTACCTGATTAGTATGATTCATCCCCCTTGATTTCTGAACAAACATAATATGATTTATTTCCCCGGCTATTTCTACATTATCAAGAACAATCCATGTATCCATAAGAGAGGATACTCCCATTAGGATATCTGAGCTATCACTATGGCCTCTTTTCATCAATAGTGTAAATAGAGCTGTTATATTTTTGCTTTTTAATAAATCAACAATACGCAGTAAGATATCTCTTACTTCTCTTTTATTGCCTTCATACATCAAACTTGATATTGGATCAATAATTACTAAATCTGGTTTGTATTCATCTACTAAATTCTGGATTTGTATTAAATGTTTTTCAAGGCCATAATAGGTGGGTCTTTCATTCTGAAAAATCAATAAATTCTTTTTTTCATACTTCTCAAGATCTAATCCAATCGATTTCATATTTCTATCTATTTGCTCTGCAGATTCTTCAAATGAAAAATAGATACATTTTTTGTTATTTGAGCAGATCGAATCAGCAAAATGAGAGACTAAACTACTCTTTCCTGTACCTGGTGTACCGGTAATTAATATACTGCTGCCTTTAAAAACACCTTTATTTTCAAACATTTCATCCATTGACTGAATTCCAGTGGAGATCCTTTCATTGGAAACAGTATGATTCAAGCTTAATGAAGAAACAGGAGATAATGAAAAACCATTTTTATCTATTAAAAAAGGAAATACTCCAGTATTATGTTGAGAGCCTCTATATTTTATAACTCTTAATTTTCTGGTTGATATATTCTCAGTTATAGTATTCTCAAGAGTTACAACACAATCTGATATAAATTCTTCCAGAGAATATGCTGTCAGGCTGTCATGGCTCCGTTCACCTGTTATAATTGTTGTTATTTTTTTTTCTTTTAACCAGATAAATAAACGCTTGATTTCAGCTCTTAATATAGCTTGATTGGATAAACCATTAAAAAGTGATTCAACAGTGTCTATTGATATTCTCTTAGCATTTACAGTTTTTATGGCATCCTCAATTCTAAAAAATATTGCATCCAGATTAAAATCACCGGATTCGAATATTTCATTTGGATTTATATTGATATGTTCAATGAATAATAGCTTATCCTTGCTAAGCTGTGTTAAGTCATCGTCAAATGATGAAAAATTAATGGTTAAGTCTTCCGGACTTTCTTCAAAAGAAATAAATACTCCTGGTTCCTGATAGGACAATGCTCCACTTATCAAAAATTTCATAGCAAACACGGTTTTACCACATCCCGGGCCTCCAATTACCAGTGTCGGTCTTCCTTTTGGTAATCCTCCATTGGTTATTTCATCAAAACCTTGAATTCCCGTTGGTGATTTGATTAATTTTCCGCTCATTTATTCTCCCTTTTGATAACATTAAAAATTTCCTGATCTGTTTATATCAGAAAAGTTTAATCCTGTTAGAATTGATAATGAAAAACAGATACAAACGAATTATTCTCTGCCCTATTATCCACAAGAGTTCCTGTACACACAGGATTAATACTAAAAAGCTTTTAATCTACTAATAATAATTGTACGTTATGTAAAATATATCTACAAGGGTTTTCCCTTGGTTTTCCCTTGGTTTAACCCCTGAACCGCACCTCAGAACTAATTTTCAACAAAATACTGGACTTTACCGGGTCAATCCTGAAAAAATTTTTAAATTACTGGATGAAGATAACTTAGAGTAGAAAAGTGCTTGAAAATATTGCAAAAAATTAATAAAAAGAACTAAAACCTTGCAATATTTTGGGCAAATTGTGTGATTATTGGAAAATTACTATAAATAATTTCTCTAATTTTTTTTCAAAGAAAATCATAGTAGTTGAAGTTTATATAAATTTTAATTAAAATTATTTTATGACTGATTTAAATATTCAAACTAAAGTAGCAGTAGTTACTATTGTTGATAACACATTTCTTGAAATGGTTTTTCATAAAGATCAGAAATATAGAATATCAGGTGAAGATGCGACAGAGATAACCCAGTGTATCAGTAAATTATCACTGGATTATTCCTCTGATTTTCCACTTTTAATTATTGGCCATAAGAATATTTCATTTTCAATTCCTGCATTAAAACAGTTCACAAAACTTAAATGCTGTAAGAGACGTGCATTACTGTTAAGAGGTATGAATGTACCAATGAATAAAATTTTAACTATTATCACTAAAATAAATCCCAAATTTCGTTTAGCAATGTTTATAAATAAAAAAAATGCAATCAAGTGGCTGCTTAAAAAGTAAATCTATTTATTTTTATGGGTAGTATTTATTAGCTGGATTAGTAATTTTAAGCTTAACGAATTACCTGCAAAAAGTTTTGTTAGATTTTAATTCAAAAAATGGCCTTTGATGAAGAGGACACAAACCCAGTGGAGTACTCTCCACTGGGTTTGTGTCCTTCCGTGGTCCTCTTTTCTCATTTATAAAGAGTAGATC
>JAKSBL010000626.1 GCA_022361115.1 Spirochaetota bacterium
CTGATTTTTAATAATAAAATAAGCTTTTCCATAAAAACGGATAGTGACATTTTTTGCTTCTTTGCCTCGAATGATACCAAAACCCTGGCGGGCAATCTGATCAATTTGTTTATCAGAATATTGAGACTCATAACCTTTTTTAGTTTTAGAAACAGAGATAATTCTGGACATCACAAACACCCTGATATCAGTTGATCTATGACAATAGGCAATTAAATACCAGATTCCAAAATAATTAATCAATTTATAAGGCTCAATGTGCCGCACACTCTTCTCACCCTCTGTATTGGTATAAGTAATCATGCATTGCTGCTGATCCAGCATACTATACAAGAGATCCCGGAACATATGAATACTAAGCTGTTCATACATTGAGAGTTCATAGTTGATATTATCTGATAATTTCCGAAAACTTGAAGAAATATTATTGGAGATGTAGGATAATAAATTATCAGAGACAAAAGGGATATAATTTAACTCTTTTTTTGTTATGCTCTTTAAAAAAGCGTAAAAAATTAATAGCCGCTCATCTGAAAAATTAAAGGCTTCAAATTCCTGATCATAGACATATCCTTTTAACTGGCGGGAATACACAATTGGCGCTTGAAAAACCATGCGCATATCTTCAATATCTCGAATTGCTGTCCTTTTACTCACCTGAAATTGGTCCACAATTTGTTCCAAAGTGACTCTGCCTGAGTTTACAATCTTGCGATGAATAAAAAAATGTCGCTCAAAACTTTTCATAAAAATCCTTGCCTAAGGTTAACTAAATAAATTTATTTTGTGACTGCTTTTTACTAAAATAGTCAAAGGTAATTCCTTGATCATTTCTTTCATCGTATCAGCATACTCTATCTCTTTACCTTTTTCCGGTATATTTAAACCCAGTACAACCAGCCGGGCATCATTAGAGGCTGTTTTAATAATATCTGTAATTTTTACCCGGTCATCATTTGAATACTTTTTCTGTTCCATATTAAATTGAAAATTTTTGTCCAATCCCTTTCTTAATTTTTTAAAAAAAGAACGGGATTTTTTTATAAAATGGTGAGGTTCTAACTCAGGATGTGCTGATTGAAATTCATCTATTTGTAAAATATCAATATCCGCCTCAATTCGTGCAAATTGAACAATGGCTAACAGATTACTTTCCTGTTTTTTTCGCGCTTCTGCATCACGAACAATCATTCGCAGACAGATCCTTACTTTTTTCCATTGAGAATTCTGTTTTATCAAATGGGGGATGAGCAGCATTAAAGCCATGTTTGATTTAAAACCACTTAGCCAAACATCAATCCTATCTTCCCCTAAAGTCGAATACCCATCTTTAATCAGGATAATGCTTTTTTTTAACAAATTATAAGCAGAAAGATTTTGAAAATGGGTGTATAAACTATTATCATCAAGATGAATATCAGAAACAATGGTATTCGATTTATAAGATGCTATCCCATCTGCCTGCAATGTAATGAGGTGGGCATGTTTATCCTTATTGGTCAGAATGATTTCAGGAAAAATGTTGGTATACTTTTTCTCCGTTAAATAGTCTTTAATTTCTGTTAATTCATTGTTAATGGTTTGATTGGAATTATTTTCAATTTCTGTATCGACAAACAAATAATGAGAAATAATTCCGCTTTTTCCGGCAATTAAAGAAGAAATACTAAGCAAAGCAGAACGACAAACTTTATTGTTCTCAAAAATAGCAATATTTGGCCGCCAACTGCGAGGGTGTTCGGCATAACTCTCATACTGAAAAATTCCAACTTCAATTAAAAAAGACCAGAACCGCTTTCTTAAATCCCCCCAATTATTTGAATAACTCCTGGTTGATAAAATAATATAAATAATAAAAATAAAAGAAAGGGCAGCAATTGTAGCAATTCTATTGATAAGAAACATCACAACAAAACAGGATATTGCCCCATAGAGAGAAAAGATCCAATGAACTTTAAAAGTTGGCCTGTAAGCCGGGTTTTTAATAATGCTTTCCAGGGTAACAATCCCATTGAGAGTACCATATGTTGTAAGAAAAATCATAGTCAAAATTTGTGCAACAAAATCAACATCTCCAACCATTAGCAGGGAAGAAGCAAAAACAATAGTGACCAGCATAGCCCGTCTAGGTTCATTGGTTTTGCCGCTTCCTTTGCCAAAGAATTCAGGTACAATACCATCAACTGCCAATGACTGTAGTGTTCGAGGAGCTCCTAAAATACTACCTAAGGCAGATGAAAGAGTGGCTCCCCAAATTCCAATAATTATCACAAAAGGAATTACTGCACTATTAATCATAATATTTTTGTCTGTCAGGAGTTGTTGCGTCGAATGATTAAAAGCAAAAAAAATGACTAAACTCATATAAATTAAATATGTAAAAACCACTGAAAGCAAAGTTCCCTTGGGAATATTTTTCTTGGGATCCTTTAAATCTCCTGATAAACTCACTCCAGCCAGGATACCGGTCACAGCAGGAAAAAAAATAGCAAAGGTATTCCAGAAATCACCATCTTCAAAAGGGCCCATTAATTCAGGTTGTACTTTCATTCCCAGGTTTCCTAAAATAAATGTGATGATCGAAATCAGGATAATCACGAAAACACCAAACTGAATTTTTATAGCAATATCAGCACTAAAAACGGCAATTAAAGTAATCAAAATCAGCACAGTCCCATTGAGTATTCTCACATCAATGAAAGGAAAAAAATAATGGATAGAAAGAGTAAATCCAATAATATAAAATGCCACAGAAAATGCTTGAGCAAAAAAAAGGGCAATACCAATCGCCCCGCCAATTTCAGGTCCTAAACTACGGGAAATGAGAAAATAGGATCCCCCGAGTTTGACTTTTATATTTGTTGAAATAGAAGAGATGGATAAGGCTGTTACAAAAGTAATACTATTGGCCAAAGTAAGGATTAAGAAACTGCCCAAAAGTCCAGAATTCCCAACAACCCAACCCTGACGATAAAATAAAATTACTCCAAAGATGGTGAGAACATTGGTAACAAATACTCCAGAAAAGGTACCAAACCGCTTTTGTGATGAGCTCATAACTTTCCTAAATCTATATGTTCAATCCTTTACAATCAAATAATATCATAATGGATTATTATAGAATTATCAATAAAGAATTAGAGAATAATCAATGTTGAAATTATCTGATTGTAATTTTTTATTAACTTCCCCTATAAATATTGCACTTTGATAAAAGTGTAATATAATTATTATATAGAAGCTTTTCACAAATAAAAGAGGGGGATAATTGAATCAGTAAATAATATTAATAATATAATTTTTAATAAAATAGCAGGAAACAGGGATGACAATTAAGACAAAAAAAGAAATCATCTTAAGGCATCTGATAGATTTCATAGTTATTTCCCTGGCAATTCTTTGTTTTTTTGTGGCTGGAATGTTTTTTGAACGATGGGGAGGACTTGATAGAGTTTTACCTCCCATCATCAATTATGTAAGAAATAATATTTTAGGTGATCAAAGTGTCCTTTTTGTTGAAAAAAAAGTTTTTTCTTTTCGGGATGAGTTAAAACAAAAATTACACACACCATCAGAAACCACCTTACAAAATCTATCAGAAGCTCCGGAAATCCCTCATGCCATAACCCTACAATTACGCAATCAATACTTGTCCGACCCAGCTCAATTTAACAATAATGATCATAATATTTTTAAAAAACTCAATGATCATTTTGTTGAACACTTAATACCATATTATGAAAATCCCTTACCTAACGAAGGAAAATGGGAACATTTTATTGTTGATCCGCAAACTTTAAAACCATTATACTCGAAAACTTTTATTCGCACAGATTTAGAACGGGAATATGCTATTGTCTATCTCTACCGTTTTGATATGGACCGGTTAAAATTAGAATTTATCCCAGGTGCCCAAGATTGTGAATTAGAAATTTGTGATGGCAAGATGAGCGAAGAACAAAGATCTAAAGTATTATGGATTTTTTCTGGAGGTTATCAATATCAACATGGATGGTATGGTATGAAATATAAAAATACCGTCCTACTGCCTCCTCGTAAAAATATACAAACTCTCTTTTTTTATCAGAATGGGTCCTTAAAGATTACTCCCTGGCATGAAGAAAACCCATATAACAAAGATGTTGTGGCTTTTCGTCAAAATGAGTTCCCTCTCATTATTGATGGAAAAATTAACCAGTACATTGATCAAAGAATGTGGGGAGGGACTCCTAAGGATGTGGATCCCATTTTTACCATGAGAAGTGGTTTAGGCTTAGACAGACATGATGACCTCATTTTTGCTTTTGGAGACAATTTATCTGCCCATACTCTGGCAAAAGCCATGGTAGAGGCAGGTGTCATTAATGGTATGCATCTGGATATGAATTATTACAATGTCCATCTGGTTAATATTACCCGCAATAAAGACGGCAGATTAATTACAGGTAATGAAAACAATGTATTAAGCTACTACCGGGGAATTTATACTGTTCTATCCAATCGGGATTATTTTATTTTAACAGCCCGATGATTTTTTTCTTATCCTAAACTCTTCAAAATGATTAAAAAACACATGCCTGGCACCCATATTGTGGTGCCAGGCACAATATTTTATTATTTTTAAATATTCATATTATCAACAACGATCATTTTCCTTGACTATTTTTATATTTTTATTAGTTTTTATAGTATGAGTAACAAAAAAATACCTTTGCGAGTGAAAGAATCTGTAGTCAGAGGTGTAGCTTTACAGGTTTTTACTCTTGCTTTAATATCAATTTTCCGGCACAATTTTTATACTCTATTCATTTTATTGGGTGATTTCTTTATCCGAGCTTTTATTCATCCTCAATTTAGTCCATTAGCCTGGATATCAAAAAATTTGATCACTAAAGTTATTCCCTTTAGAAAAAGACTAATTATTTTTCGCCCCAAGCGATTTGCGGCTGGAATTGGCTTCTTTTTAACTGCAATTTCTATTCCATTGTTTTTCCTGTATCAATCTGTACCTTTAATTATCATACTCAGTATTTTATCCTTTTTTAGTTTTTTGGAATGCTTTTTTTCCTTTTGCATGGGTTGTAAAATATTCAGTTTACTAATCCACCTAGGATTGGTTCAAGAAGATATCTGTACAGATTGTATCTATCCAGGCGGCGAAGGAATTTAATGTAAAGCCCTGCACTCTAATTATTCAATAAAAAAACAATAAAAAGAAAAACCTGTCAAATAGCATATCTAAAATATAAAATAAAAGTCTGGACTGAAGACTTTCCAAAACTTTTGGAATAATCCTGTGAAAAATTATTTGACAAAACCTGGTTTTTAAGTAAATATTCTTTATGACTAAAAATGAACTCTTTAAACTTCCCATCCATAATTTCCAAATAGATTCGCGAAAAATTCAACCTGGTGATGTGTTTGTCTGCTTATCCGGAGATCATCATGATGGACATCAATATATTGATCAGGCTCAAAAAAAAGGAGCAATTGCTGCTATAACAGCTCAGACAGTTAATACCAGTTTACCATATCTTAAACTCACAGTTTTTTATCAAGAATTAGCTGAAATTCTTTCTAGATTTTATCCTGAATACCAAAAGTTAATAATGATTGGTGTTACTGGAACAAATGGTAAAACCAGTGTGGCATATCTGGTAAAACAACTATTAGATCTATCTGGTAATCCATGTGGGTATATTGGTACTTTAGGTAATTATATTACTAATTTCTGGGAAGAAACTATTTATACCACTCCAGATATTGTCACTATGTATCAATTATTAGAAAAAATCGGGTTATCTAAAAAAGCGGCAGCCATTGAATGTAGTTCTCATGCTTTAAAACAACAACGTCTTGCTGGTATAAATTTTGATATTGCTATTTTTACTAATTTCTCACCAGATCACCTGGATTACCATAAAACTTTAGATGATTATTTAAATTCCAAATTACTCCTTTTTAAAAAACTAAAACCTCATGGAAAAGCTGTTATTAATTTAGATGATCCGCAGGCAGATCATTTTATAAAAATTGTTGATCAACCAGTTACATACAGTTTAGTTAACAAAAATGCTGATCTTTATGTTGAGAAAGTAGATTATCATCAAGGTTCGAATTTCATTAAATTAAATTACCTAAAACAAAGCTATGCCATTGAAACATTCTTACTAGGCAAATTTAATATTGCCAATTTATTAGCAGTAATTGCTACTGGACTTTGTACCAAAATGAGTATGAATAAAATACTGTCTTTTGTCCCACATTTAAAAGGAGTGCCAGGCAGATTTGAAACTTATCATCAGTCATCAACATCTCCTCTGGTAATTGTTGATTTTGCCCATAGTGTTGATTCTTTAGTCAATATGATCCATAATGCCCGTCCACTTTGCCCAGGAGATCTCTACCTGATCTTTGGGATAACCGGAGATCGAATAGAGGCGGCCAAAAATATGTCAGAAGAGGCAACTAGTCTAGTCGATCTTGTCTGTTTTACAACAGATAATCCCCTGGGAATTCCTGTAATGGATATTATTAATGAAATGGAAGCTGGAGCTAAATGTCCTTATCAATCCATTCCCGATCGTCGAAAAGCCATTGAATCTATTCTAAAAAAAGCAAAAGCCATGGATTTAGTATTAATCTGTGGAAAAGGACCGGAAAACTATCAATATATGCATTCCGATAAATCAAAAAAAACACCCTACCCTGGTGATATGCAAATTGTAAAAAAATGGTTTGCCAAGAAAAAAAGAAAATGAGGGGCTCCAATGGTTTTATCTAAAAGCAAAAGTAATTGCTTTTGAAGATAAAACCAGAGCATTATGCCTGAGAATATTTAAAAAGTTTTTTCAACTATAAAATCATATTTATTCAATAGAAAGCCGATTGAATTTAACGAAAGATAACGAAAATGCTTAATCTTAATAGTCTGATTAATAAAAATTCTTTTCGCTCAAAACTTCTTTTTAGCTATACGATTGTTTTTTTAATCTCCATTGCAATTGGCTCAATTTTTATTTATTCTCTAGTAAGAATTACCATTGAAAAAAATATAGAAAAAGAACTCAACAACTCGACTTTAACAATACTCAATATGGTCCGAACGGCAATGGATTCATCTATTAAAAACTCTCTCCGTTCCATAGCAGAAAAAAATTATGAAATAATTCAACATATTTATCAATTATCAATCAATCATAAAATTACTGAACAAGAAGCAGTGGACCTAGCTGCTAATATTTTACTCAATCAATCAGTCGGACGAAGCGGTTATATTTATTGTGTTGACAGTAAAGGGATTATGAAAGTTCATCCCCTGGAAACCCTTATTGGAACGGATCTTTCAGATAATGATTTTATTCAAGAACAAAAAATTACTAAAGAGGGTTACATCGAATATGAGTGGGCAAATCCTGATGAAGAGCATGAAAGAAGTAAAGCACTTTATATGACATATTTTGCTCCCTGGGATTGGATCATTTCTGTTTCTTCCTATCGAGAAGACTTTAAAGAATTTATTAGTATTGATGATTTTCAAGAAAACATTTTATCCCTCACTTTTGGTGAAACAGGCTATTCTTATATTATCAATAGCAGGGGAGATCTGATTATTCATCCCATGTTACAGGGATTTAATATATATGATTCAAAAGATGAAAACGGCAGAATGTTTATCAAGGAACTTTGCGAGAAAAAAAATGGGAAAATTATATATCCATGGAAAAATCCAGGCGAGAATCAATCTCGTGAAAAACTAGTTATCTTTAATTATATACCTGAACTGGATTGGATTGTAGCCTCAGCCAGTTATCTGGAAGAGTTTTACAGCCCTTTAAAATCCATACAATTCTCGACTCTCATTACAGTCATTATGTTGATGTTGTTAATCATCCCCTTAACCTGGTGGATCAGTTCAAAAATTGCTAAACCAATGAATGATCTAATTGAAGGATTTGAACATGGTGTAAAAGGTGATTTTTCCCAAATAGTGAATACCCAACGCTGGGAAGGCGAATTAAGAATCGTTGCGGATTATTACAATAATTTTATGTCTGAAATTAAGAAAACCAGAAAAAAGCTGATGAAATCAGAAGAAAAATATCGGGGAATTATTGAAAATGCTCTTGAAGGAATATTTCAAGCTTCCATAAATGGAAAAATTTTAACTCTTAATCCAGCCATGGCCACTATTTTTGGTTATGACTCAACTGAAGATTTTTTGGAAAGTGTCTCAAACATAAGTCAAGAACTTTTTGTTGATCAAAAACAAATGGAGACTATCAAAACCATGTTAATTCATAATATTGTATTAAAGGATTATCAAGTACATTGTTATCGAAAAGACAAATCAACAATTTGGTGCTCTGTAAATGCTAATACATATAAAGATAAATCCGGAAAAATAAGTTACATTGAGTGTTTTTTAACAGATATCACAGAACGAAAAAAGTATGAAGAAAACTTAAAGCAATCCCATGAAATTTTAGAGAAAAAAGTAAAAGAACGGACCCAAGAGTTAAATAAAGCTCTGGAACAGATAAAAAATGAATTAAAAATGGCTCAAAATATTCAAATAGCTATTTTACCCAAGTTTTTCCCTAATCAAGACAGATTACTATTTCACGGAAAATATATCCCAATGGATGATCTGGGAGGAGATTATTATGATGTATTTAAAATAAGTGAAGATACCATAGCCCTTACTATTGCAGATGTTTGTGGTCATGGAATTCCAGCTGCCTTAACAACAGCAATGGCTAAAGTCTCGTTTGCTAACAATGCTGTAAAAAACATTCCCCTGAAAAAAATAGTAAAAATAGTTAATGACGAATTATATAATGTTATTGGAGATATTCAATATCTCACTGCTTTTTATGGCATCTTCAATATAACAACTGGTGTCTTAAAATATGCAAATGCCGGCCATAATGATATTCTTATCTTAAAAAAAGATCACACCATTGAACATTTAAAAACAAATTCCCCAATGGTGGGATTAGTAAAGGATGTTCAATTTCATACTGATGAAACAATTTTGGCACCAGGCGATCGTCTCATTTTATATACTGACGGCATTATTGAAGCCCAAAATGCTCAAAATAGTCAATTTGGAATGAACAAGTTGAAAGAAATCATTAATACCCGCCAATCTCATTCACCCAAAGAAGTCTCTAAGATAATTTTTAACGAAGTAGAAACTTTTAAAGGCAATCAACCTCCCCAGGATGATATGACCTTATTAATCATGGATTATAAATAAAGTCATTATATGGGTAACCATTGTCTCCCCTCTAATTTTAACAGATTCTCAGCTTCTATCGGCCCCTGGCTACCAGCTGGATAATAAAAAAGTGGACATTCTTCAGGATTTGTTTTCCACCAGTCTATCACTGGTGTAACGAGTTGCCAGGCTAATTCTACACCATCATAACGCCAGAATAGAGTCTGATCGCCAATCATGCAATCTAACAATAGTCGTTCATAAGGTTCTGGTACTTTACCACCCAAGATATCTCGATAGTTAAATTCCATTTTCACACTGGTCATACATATTTTAGTGCCAGGCATTTTAGCCTGCATCTTTAAAGAAATTCCCTCATCTGGTTGAACATTGAGCAGTAAAATATTATTTGCCAGATCAGATTCCTTCAAAGGATAAAACATGGAATGAGGTACAGATTTAAACACAATTGCTATCTGGGTGACCTTTGATTTTAACCTTTTACCAGTTCTTAAATAAAAAGGTACCTCTTTCCAGCGCCAGTTATTTATGTAAACCCGGGCTGCAAGATAGGATTCTGTTTGACTAGCAGACTCTGTACCTTTCTCATCCAGGTAGGCTGATACCATTTCTCCATTAATTTTTCCTGCTTGATATTGACCTCTTATAATACAAGGATATTGAGAATTACAGGGGACAAAAGGTTCAATTGCCCGGAGGACCTTTACTTTTTCATCTCTCACCTGATCAGCAGCAAATGTCGATGGCTGCTCAATAGCAATTAAACTAAGCAGCTGAAGCATATGGTTTTGAAACATATCCCGCAACTGTCCAGATTGATCATAATATCCCGCCCTGTGTCCTACTCCTAAGCTTTCAGCAACTGTAATTTGAACATGGTCAATATAGTGGTGGTTCCAGACAGGTTCAACAATAGAATTGGCAAAACGGAACATTAAAATATTTTGAACTGTCTCTTTACCTAGATAGTGATCAATACGGTAAATTTGATGTTCTGAAAGAAAGGTATTTAAATCTCGGTCCAATTGTATTGCACTTTCCAAATCCCGCCCATAAGGTTTTTCATAGACAAAACGACGAAAACCTCTATTTTCTATTGTTTCTCGTGGAAGTTTTTCTTTTGTCAATCCTTCGGTAATAGGAACATAAAGATAGGGAGGAGTTGCCATATAAAAGAGAACATTTTGCCGACACTGAAATGTCTGATTCAGTTCTTTGATTTCCTTTTTTAAACGCTTATAAAGATCTGGTGAATGATAATCACCCGCAGTATAAAAACAGTGAGTCAAAAATTCATGAATATGAACTGGCTCATAATTTAGTTCCATTAAAGCAGACTCAATTTTTTTTCTAAATTCATCTGTTGATAACTCAGTTCGTGCACAACCAATGATATAAAAATGGCTCCCCATAAATTTTTTATTAAATAACTGGTAAATTGCTGGAATGAGTTTACGGCTGGTTAAATCTCCTGATGCGCCAAAAATTACCAGGCCGCAAGGATCTGGCCGCTCGGTCATACAAAAGCCGTTATTTTCAAAAGTAACTATGGGTTTGCTTCCAACCATATTATACTCCTAAGATGATTAACTATTCTTTATAAAAATTGTAGGGAAAAATCCTAATCTGGTCAAGAAAAAAGTCATGAAACTATAAAAGGGTTATGCGGCAGTTCCATTTTGTAGTTTAAATTTTGAAACCAGTGATTTATTTCATGAAATTTCATGAAATTTTTTTATTAATTTCACTATATTTCTTGACACATTATCTTTCATGCTATACAATAATACTTATCCCCAACATTTTATCAGGAATGATAATGAGCAGCACCGATGATAAAACCACGACTATCTATGATGTAGCAAAACTTGCCGGGGTTTCCCCTTCAACAGTCACCAGAGCTTTAAACAATAATGTATCAGTCAATGAGAAATCAAAAGAAAAAGTTTTACAGGCCGCAAAAGAGTTGGGATACTCTAAAACCAATAGAACAATAAAAAAAGACAATGTGTTAAAAACAATCGGACTTATTGTACCAGATATTTCCAATCCATTTTTTCCAATTTTAATTAAAGGTATAGAAAAAGTAGCAAAAGTTCATGGTTATCACATTATTGTCTGTGACTCAGAAAATGATTTGGAAATCGAAAAAAAACATCTACAGGACTTTTTAGACAAAGATGTATCTGGAATCATTTGTACACCAGTGCCTGGCACCAATCCGTTTTTTTCAGAATTGATAGAGGATAAATTTCCTCTGGTTATCCTGGATAGAACCATCCCAGTCAAAGGGATCAATTTTGTTACCAGTGATAATAGAGAGGGATTATATCAGGCAACTAAATATTTACTGGATCTTGGTCATAAGAATATCCTCTATATTGGAGGATCCAGGGATGCCTATCCAGAAAATGACCGTTTTTTTGGATTTAAACGGGCTATGGATGAAGTAAAGAACCCCATTCAAAACAAGCTAGTGATCTATTGTAATTATGATTGGGATAAAGCCTATCATGAAATACGAAAATTTTTATCCGATAAAATCCCATTTACAGCCGTATTAGCTACTAATGACATGATGGCTTATGGAGTGAAAAAGGCTTTAGAAGAGAATAACTTGAGAGTTCCTCAAGATATCTCAATCATCGGTTATGATGACATCCCTTTTTCTTCTCTGATCGGATTAACCACTATTGCACAACCTGGATATGAGATGGGCAGAAATGCCATGATTTTACTGATTGATTTAATCAACGGAAGAATGGATAAACCTCAGGAAATTATTCTCAATGCTAATATTGTCATTCGTGAATCATGTAAAAGGAGATAACCAGTGAAGATCAATAACTTTGGATCACTCAATATTGATTATGTTTTTAATGTTGATCATATTGTGATACCAGGAGAAACCCTTTCCAGCACAGGTTATCATATTTATGCTGGCGGAAAAGGGAACAACCAGTCCATTGCAATTGCCAGAGCCAATTTGTGAAAAACACTTTAATTTGCTAAAAGTGATTAATAA
>JAKSBL010000690.1 GCA_022361115.1 Spirochaetota bacterium
CATCTACTAAAGAGCTGGTTATTAATTCCATGCATTCCGATCAAAAATTAAAGGAAGCTTTTGCAGACCTGGTAGAAATGTTTAAGCAGCAAAATCCTGATATTAATGTAACAGTGAATACAACTGCTCATGAGCAATTTAAACCACTGTTACCTTCCTGGTTAACATCAAACAATGCTCCTGATGTTTTAACCTGGTTTGCTGCATTTAGAATGCAACAGTATGCCATGAAAGACTTACTTGAACCGATTGATGATGTTTTCCCTGGTGGAAAATTTGAAAATGAATTTCCTGCTGCTTTTAGATCACCTTGTTCTTATGATGGAAAAATTTATTTCATGCCACAAGACTGGTATTGGTGGGCAGTTTATTATAACAAAGAAGTATTTGAAAAAGCCGGTATCACAGAAACTCCCAAAACCTGGGAAGATTTTATTGCAGCTTGTGAAAAATTAAAAACTGCTAATTATGCTCCTATTGCTATAGGTGCTAGAGATACCTGGACAGCTGGTGGTTGGTTTGATTATATGGATGCTGCTGTTAATGGTGGGGATTTTCATGTAAAATTAACCAAAGGGGAAGTTAAATATACAGATCCTAAAGTTAAAGAAACTTTTAAATATTTAGCTGAACTCTCTAAAAAAGGCTACATCATGGACAATGCTACTTCTTATAGCTGGCAGGAAGCTGCTAATAAGCTTTTTAATAATGAAGCAGGTATGTATTTGATGGGACAATTTATTCATGATGTTGCACCAGATGATGTAAAAGATAATATCGATTTTTTTAAATTCCCAACAGTAGGCGGCAGAACTGCCTATTCAGTTGATACCCCTTTAAATGGTTATATGGTTCCTGCTCGTGCAAAAAATAAAGAAAATGCTAAAAAATTCTTAACATTTTTAGCTACAAAAGAAGCACAAGAGCACTTTGCCAAAAAGCTGGGAAGAATTGCTGCTAACTCAAAGGTTCCTGTACCCAACAAACAAGCTGAAAAAGGCTTGGAAATGGTACTTGGCGCAGAAAGTGCAATGCAATTTTATGATCGAGATGCACCGGAAGAAATGGCTGGTAAAGGGATGAACGCTATTGTCGAAATTCTTGAAAATCCTGATAATATGGATGCTATTTTAGAAGAATTAGATAAAGAGCGTGAAAGAATCTATAGTAATTTATAAGTCTTAACTTATAGAGGCAGTCTTTTTGAGTAGTTTTTATCAGGACAACACTTTGCAAAAATATAATTTTATGAAAGATAGTCAGATTTTCATCACTCCTTCAATTATTTATTGTCTGAATATTTATTCATTAGAGATCTTTGCAAAAATTACCACTTTTAAAGTGAAGTATGATAACTAAAAGGTTATATAATCAATAAGTGCTGGTCATACGCAGCATAGCTGCGTATGACCAGCCAAAAAAACTTGATTTTTATAAGCGGTTTATTATATGAATTGATTCTAAAAAGTGTTTTGCCTGGTTAGATCTTACTGATAAGACTGCCACTATTTTAAATAAAATGTATTCTTTGTACAATAGATGAGTACGAGGAGAGGTTTATGAGTACAAAAAACAGCAAATTAAAAAATGATTGGTGGGTACCCTATGCTTTCTTGGCGTTACCGCTGATTATGTATCTTATCTGGGTAATTATCCCAGTCTTTCAAAGTTTTTTATATAGTTTTTCCAAAAGGGATAGTATTTTTATTGGTTTTGATTTTATCGGATTAAAAAACTATCTGCGGCTTTTTTCAGATAAAACTTTTTGGATTGCTATTAAAAATAATTTTTTTTGGTTGGTTTTATTTGTAGCTTTGCCAGTTCCATTGGGATTATTTATTGCTATGCTTTTTGATAATGATTATCCAGGGAATAAAGTATTTAAAACCTTATTTTATATTCCTATGACCCTCTCCTTTGCCGTTATCGGCACTATTTGGGCCTGGATATATCATCCTGATTTTGGAACCATTAATACTTTCTTGGAAATGATTGGCTTATCAGGGTTAAAACAACAATGGATTGGTGATAAAAGGATAATGACCTTTTCATTGATTTTTGTTGGGGTTTGGCGCCAGGTTCCCTATGTTATGATACTTTACTTGGCAGGATTAAAAAATGTTCCAAAAGAACTAATGGAAGTCTCTATGGTTGATGGTGCAAATTGGGGCCAAAGATTTCGCCATATTCTTTTGCCTTTATTGGCTCCTGCAACTATTGTTTCCATGACCATTAGTGTAATCGATTCACTGAGAGCTTTTGATATTGTTTATGTTATGACCAATGCCAAAGCCCGTGCAGCAGAAGTATTATCCACTTACATGTATAATACTGCTTTTACTTATTCTGATTATGGATATGGTTCGACTATTGCTGTTATTCAATTTATCATTACTTTCTGTTTTATTATCATTTACTTAAACAATGTAATGAAAAGTGAAATATAACACTGAATGGTTCAATCAATTATGTGGAGGTTTTTATGGTAACTACTGGAACAAAATCAGCACGAATACGTTTTGGTGCATTTTTTTATATTGCTTCTTCTATGTTAGTCGGTTTTTGGCTCCTACCCATTATTTTTGCATTTTTTACTTCAGTTAAATCATTAGATGAAATTATGCGAAATCCCTATATGTGGGCAATACCAAAGGTGTGGGAATTTGGAAATTTTTATGAGGTTTTTGTCAAAGTTGGCATGGGAAGGTATGTTTTTAATACTGTATTAATTACTGTTCCCTCAGTTTTCTTTGCTTTACTGATTTCCAGTTTATCCGCTTTTGCTTTAACTTTTTATAAGTTTCGCACGAATAAGTTTTTATTTCTCATGTTTGTAGCTGGTATGATGTTGCCATTTCAGATGCTCATGATACCTGTCTATCGCTTTAGTGATGCTACAGGATTAATTAATACAAGATTAGGAGTTATTTTATTTCATGTTGCATTTCAACTAGGCTTTTGTACTTTCTTTTTAAGAAATTTTTTAAAAAATGTCCCTTTTAGCCTTTTTGAATCAGCCAGGATTGATGGTGCTAATGATTTACTGATTTATTATAAAATTGTTTTACCATTAACCGTACCTGCTATGGCAGCTCTGGCAGTTTTAGAATTTACCTGGATATGGAATGACCTGCTCTGGTCTTTAGTGATCATTCAATCGGATCATTTAAAACCTGTCACTCTGGGGCTGGCCAATATGCAAGGAGAGTTTATCAGTAATTATAATATGATTGCAGCAGGTTCATTTATTGCAGCTTGTGGCCCATTAGCGTTATTTTTAATGTTCCAACGTTATTTTATTGAAGGTTTAACTGTTGGAGCAGAAAAGGGCTAAAAGATATGATCATGAGACTTTTGTAAAAAAGTATTCACAACATAAAAACTATTAAACCGAATGTCAAATTTTACCTTAACCAAGGATTTTTGAGGTTTAAAAATTATTTTTCTACCTCATCAGGTAAAAACTATCGTTTTGTCGTTACAAAAATCAATATTAATGAAAAACTCGACATTCGGTCTATTAAATTATTCTAGTAACCAGTTTCAGGAGAAAACAATGAAAAAAGAAAATGGACAGTATTCCCTTTTTGGTAATTTATTAAGTAACTCATTATCTAACAAAACAGATAAGTGGCAAAAGAAATTTATTAAGCAATTTAACTATGATCCTAATGAAAAATATACTTTAAGCTTAGAAGATAATCAGGCTTTAGGTTCAATTTTTGGTTTAAAAAATATTGTCCGAGGGGATCATGGTGAAAAAATAGATCCTAAAAATGGAGTGATTTGTAGTACTATTAGAATGGGTTTCGGACATTACCGCATTGCCATGGCTGCAGTATCTTGTGCTAAGGCCATGGGATTTACCCCTTACTGGCTGGATTTGTTAGCTATTCCAGGAATTACCACTGATGTGATTAACTGGTGTAACACAAATTACAGTAAAGGATCCAGAGTTTCACAAAGTAGTAAATTTTTCAATCATAATGTCTGGGAACCAACAACATCAGGTGAACCCTCCTTTCTCTCTCCTATCTTAGAATCTATGATCGTTTCCTGGAACTGGAGACATATGAAAACCAATATTAAAGATTACAAAATGAGTGAATTATTCCGTAATCTTCATCAAGCATTTCCTCAAGATATGCCAATTTTAACGGCTCATATGTGGAATTGTATGGGGGCAATAGCTGGAGGGATGACAAATGTCGTTGATATGATGTTTGATAACTGGCCTATGTCTTTTCAACTAACTGAAGGTGCGAAACATGCCTGTCAATCTCCCTCTGCATATTATGGTTTTAAAGTATTAAATAACTTTGGTGAAAAAGATCAAATTATGAATCCAATGACTCCAGGGTCCTTAACTTATGCCGGCCATTTTGTTGATCATGAATTAGTAGAAAATATTGAAAAAGATTGTGCAGCCAGGTTAAAAAGAATGAATAATAATGAACCACGACGCTTTCTCATTACAATGGGGGGAGCAGGTGCACAAAAAGAATTATTTAAAGCAGTTATCGAACACTGTCTGCCTTTAATCAAAAAAGATAAATTATCCCTATTTGTTAATCTTGGTGATCATAAAGATAACTGGGATTGGTTAAAAAATGAGTTACAAGATCATCAGGAGATTATTAATGCCTATTTTTCCTGGG